>NZ_JAVDPZ010000002.1:0-222043 GCF_031453995.1 Nitrobacter vulgaris
AACCCATGCTCGTCGCGCAGCCGCTCGAAAATCCGCTTCGCCGTGTGTCGCTGCTTCACCGGGCCGGTCCGGTCCGCTTCCAGGATCGCATCGATCACCGGCAGCAGCGCGCCCAGCTTCGGCTTCATCACAGGCTTCGTGCGCGTGTAGCCAGGCGGCAGCGAGAAGCGGCACATCTTCAAGACCGTCTCGCGGCTCAGCCCGAATACCCGGGCCGCCTCACGACGGCTGTTGCCCTCGACAAAGACGAAATGCCGGACGGCGGCGTAGACTTCCACGGCAAACATTCCCGGCCGACCCCCAAAGGGATCAACCTAGCCACTGGACGGTTTTTACTCCGCCCGCACCGACATCACGCCGGCGCTCCGTGGCCTACTTTGTCACCGCCACGCACATAGATTGCAGGTCTTTCAACAGGAAAACGAAAAAATCGTCTTTCTCATCAGGCTTGATCAACACGTATACGCACAGGAGATCAGGATTCAAAAGCGTGCGGGGACCACGAACTTTTTGCTCGCCATCCATAAAATCAATATCCAAGAACGAAGTCGCGGTGAACTGCCAAGAGGGACCGTTTATCGCCTTCACTTGTATCGGGACGGCATAACCACGTTCGTTCGCTACGAGAAGATCGAACATAGGGACATTGCCAGCGAATGGAGTCGCCACATAACCCAGACGTCCAAGTTTAGCCACGACGAGATGTTCCCCGATCTGTCGCGTCAATTGCATTGATCGTCCGGTCGCCATCGCGTCACTCTTAATGGAGTCCAGGAATTAGAGCCCGATGAGGAACGAGGCAAGGGCTCCAGAACCGTGTTAGCTTCTGCATGTGAGCGCCGTCGACGAAGCCCGGACCGGGCTACCGCATTAAACGCAGCTTTTTCCGCACTCAACGAATCGACGGGCGCCCGCGTTATAGCCCGAATGAATGGGTCCAAACCCCCGGTCCCCACCTTCGGCGTTGGGCGCGTAATATGTGCATTACCCTATTTTGCCCTAGAATGGCCCAGGACGCGTTTCGACCGATCTTCGCTATTCGAGCGCATTCAGAGCCTGAAAACTCACAAGCGGCGAGGCACGAGGCCCCATGGCGAAAGGCGCGATCCTGTAACGCGCTGAGTCCTCCAACCCAGGGTCATTGACAAGTACAACAGATTCGAAGCTTTAGTTGGATCAACATGGCGATCCACCACCCCATCGCGATATGCAAATTCCACGGGCTTTTTCCTGTACGGACTTTTGCTCTTAGCCCAGGATCAACCGTCACGGTTCTCAGGTGTGGGACCGACTGCCCTCAATGCGGGGGCCCGTGCGAAATCCTCCCCGGTACATACCGAGCGGGATTAGACCGGATAAATCTTCTCATCGACCCGAGTATTTCGCTCCTCGCCTTGGGAGCAATCAGAAAACTTGCCGAGCGAGTAAAGGCAGGTGAAATCACCGTTGAAAAAGCCAAGCACGAAGCCGAAAAGATACATCCTAAGGCGGCACGCCTTTTCGATATTGCTAACTGGTCGGATACAGCAAAGGCAACGCTGCTGGGCGCAATAATCACAGCCGCTGCATCTTTCGCCGTAGCAAAAATAGCATCATCACCCACGATAAACATAAATCCTACTGTTGTCGAAAGGGTACTTACCAAGCCTAACCAACCAGCGCCGCGACCAAAGCGACCCCAGAAAAAACAGCCGAGGCATCGCTGACACTAACGCGAGTACGCGCGAGACCAAAAGGCATCGGCCAAATGCCTTGACGCACCACAACCTTGTTTCATTTTACAGCCGCGAGAGCAGCTGTCGCCTGTCTTTCCATCGCTTCGGCTTTCTCGACAAGATCAGCATCGGTGAGGCTGTCGACGAAGGAAATCGCCACCGAGCCCGCGCGATTAGCATCCTCGACTGCCTTGCTCAAACGTTCAAGGCGATTAAGTTCGGACGCAAAATGCTTTGATGTCCATGCGTTGCGATGAAGCGATAGCTCGGCATCCGATAAGCCCGATAACCAAGCGGGGGCCGACAGGATGGCCGAGACGAGTAGCTGGTCATCGTTTTTGATGGCATCCGCTATGATCGCTTTTCGACGATCTTCGGGCAGCGAAGTCAATCTCTCTCGCAATTCGCGCTGGCGCGCCTCATTTAAAATGTCCTTCGAGGCAAGCGGCGCTTTCACCTTTGATCGGATTGCAGCGATCTCGGATTGAGCAGCTCCGACAGAGTCATCCAGTGATTTCGTGGCGCGTTCGAGAAGCGTGAAGTTTGCAGCCCGGGCGTCCTTGTGTCGTGCAGCTTCAGTTCGCATCGTGTTTTTTAGAACGATTGCGGTGATCGACGCTGCCTTCGTAGCGAGTTCGCGGGTTGTCTTTACGGCGTCAAAGAGCGATTGCATTACGGAATCGTCGGCGTCTTTGACCATGTGGCGTGTTATAGTGGCTTCGTGAACTGTTGGCGAAAGTGTTTTCATCACTGCCTCCGTACTGGATAAGGAAGAAAGCCCCGTTGCGCATTAAAAAGGGAGAGCTCGGCATCAAGTCCCTTTCCGGGAATGCAGCTATTCCGTTCGGCATTGCTCATGCCCCGGTTGAGTTTGCGGTGAATTTCCAATTGGGCCGCGCCGTGGGCGCTAAAGATCGTGAACCGTCTGGGGGTCGCTGTTTCTGTTAGGACACCGGCAACAGCGTTGGCGATATCGTCATGTGAATGAGAGGGATGGTCGATGCTGTCACGTCCACCGCGTGCTGTTCGTCGTTCGAGACTGACGAATTGCGAAACGAGCTTTGAATGATCCAATAGTTCGCAGCGTCGACTGTTTAGCAAAGGAAGCATATCGCGATAGATGTCCGATTTGGACTTATCGGCGACTTCGTACCGAACGCCATACTTTCTGAATTGCTCTCGTGGCCACTCGCCCGCGTAACGATCTCCTGTGACTTTCGTGATGCGATACGATCTCATCAGGCCCGCGTATTCGATGACCACGCTTTCTGGACTGAACGGAGGGCGCACCTCCCTAATGGCATCGAGAAACAAGCTATCGGCATCGCGATGGGCGATAGCTAGGGTGAAGCTATCAGCGCTACCGCCGCTTGGATCGACGAATGCGAAATATCGAAATCTCGATTGATGGGGTCGCTCGAATACGCCTTGAGCGATGCAAGCTTTTATGACTTCAAGACTGACGAACGACTCGACATCGGTCCTAAACTCGGCCCCGTATTCGGCGGCAGCCTTTGCCGGATCGCGTTCCATCTCATAGTTGATCACCGATTGGGTGATCGACGGATTCATGGTTCGGGTAGGAGCCTGCCACACCAAACAGGGATCGCCGTTTTTGCCAAAATGCGTTTTGTAGCTCTCCCACAATGCGCCTTTACGCGCGTAGGGTGAACTGGCGCACAGCATAATCGAGCCGGGTATCGATGCCATTCCGGGACGTAGCGCGGCGATAATCTCAGTGTCGGGCTCGGCCGCATTTTCAATGGGCCAGAAGGCGATCTCGTCGAGAACCGCTGCAACGATTGAATAACCCCGCGTGCTACGGAAAGAAGCAGTGTGCACTTCGATTGTGACGCGGTTGCATAAGTCAATCTGATCCGTACGCTCAGAATCGATTAACGCCTTCAACATCGGTACGGAGTGCAGTAGACCCTTGATGTATCGGACGAGTACTCGTGCTTGTCGGCGATCCTGGGCAATAAGCATGATGGTGCCACGTTCGCCGGGACTAAGGTGCTGAGTGTAATCTTTGAAGGTTGCGAGATAGACAGCCGTGAGCGCCATGATGAATGACTTTCCGCCACGCCGTCCGCATACCAACCAAGCCTCTGTATGACCCTCTAGGTTTGGCGCATCGCGTCGGGTGCATTCTCGGAACAGCTCCCGTTGCTCATCATTTAGCGGCAGGCCAAACAACGCGGAGAGGAATACGTGCCATGCGGCCCACGACTCTGGGTTCTTGAATGCAGGTGCGAAGAGGGCAGGGTCGTTGATAGCGTCGAGGATTGTCGTGCCGAGGTGTCGTGGTTTGTGTCGGACGCGCACGGTCATTCGTCGTCATCCTCCTCGCTCTCGTGTTCGACCTCGTTTTGTTTCTCCTGCTCTTTAAACCGTAGATAATCTTGTAGCGCTGGCGTGACGTCTCGCTGCCGTCGTTGAAGACCCAGGGTCACAAGCAGTCGGCGTTGGACGTTGATCGCGGCGAGCAACTCATTGGTCTCGATCTTATGCCCGCTTATAAACCGGACCTCCTGATCTTCGATGAAGGCAGAAAGTACGCCCGCGTGCTGGACCAGTTGCCGTTCGGCGGTTGAGACGTTCGATGCCCCACCTAGGTCTTCTTGTAATCTGTTTACGACCTCTTGCGCCCGGCGAGCCGCCACGGTGCGAAGATCTAGATCGGCGAATGATTGGAAACGAGCCTTGGAGACCTTGAGCTTACCGCGCTGGATCGGTGCACTGCCGCTGCTCCGAGCTTTGCCGCGAGATTTGGCCGCTTTTTCTTGCTTTTCTTGCATTTAGCCGGGCTTCCAGCGTTTTCCACCAGCTTATCCGCTACGCGATTTGCTTGCAACATGTGTGCAACACACGATCACAAACCGCTTAATTTATAGGGTTTTCGATGCGACGGTCGGATTATTTATCCGCGAGTCAAACTGTGACAGAACGTCGATTTTAACAATTATCGCAAACGCTTACACCATGTTTGAGGCACACAAAAGCGGTTCGCGAAAATTTAAGATTTTTGGCTTCCGAACGTCAGAACATTTTTGAGCGGGGCTGCGTGTGTCAGCCGCAACTTCCCTTAAACGGAAACGGCGATAATCTACCCCTGACCAATAGGCTGACCAGCTTAGCTTAGGTAGTTTTAAATTTAAGGTAGCGCAGCTCGGCAATTTGAAAGCCTCGGAGAGTCCCATGCCATTGAAGATCATTCTGGTAATTGCGACCTTCTTTATTCCAACCATTTTGCTGGCTGATGAATATATTCAGCAACTCACTGACCACGAGTGTGCGTCAAGAGGCGGAGAAATTACGCAGTGGATGAGCTCTGCCGGTGTCGTGCCAAAGCGGGGAACGTGTCGTATCCCCACCGGCGGCGCCCCCTCTTCGTCAACAGATCGCAGCCCGCCCTCATCGAGTAATGGAGATGTTGTAAAAGGTAGCATCACAGAGAGGGCGGGCGACAAGCAGTTTGCTGCCCGTGATTGGATCGGCGCTTCCATCACATACGAACTTGCTCACAAATACTATGGTTCAGGTGTGGATGCGAAGCGGGTAAAACGCAAAATGCAGATAGCTGATTGTAAGGAAGCACAACAAGAGGCCAAGAAGCATGAAACCGACGGAGATATACGCGGGGCGCGTGCTGCATTGAGCGTGGGTATGGAGGACAGCTGTGGGCCGTCTGAAACAGACGTCTTGCTGGTCGAAACTATGCTGGAGCACCTGAACAGGTTGCGGTCAACAAGTGCCCCATCAGGCTCATCGCCAACGTTTAAACAAAGCAATCAAATTGGCTCGGAACCTACGCGCACTCCGACACCAGTAACACCCAGCACGGTCCAACCCTCCTCAAATAGGGATGCGATATTGCGTTCGACCGCATGGTGCTCCTCCACCGCCCCCGGAATTGGTTCTGCAAAGTCATGTATCTCGATTAAGGACGCGGGATATCATCAATTTGAAGTAGTCACCTCACCATCCTGTCCGGGATCCTATGTTGCAGCCATTTCGGTGATGGAGATAGATAAGCGGACGTGTGCAAGGGTGACTCAAACAACCAGCGCTAAAGCGCCCGGCACTGTATCGAATTACAAGGGTGCACCCGTTATTCTCGATGCAATCAAGTTCGATGGCAACAGTGAACTTCGTAAATGTTATGTACTTCGCCACAGCGGTGGACCTTGCGAAATCCAGTAATGTTCGAGATTGCCTTGTATTTCCTGTAGGTATCGGAGAAAATTATTGCCGATATTCAATGCGTTAAAGGTCATATTGATCGTTTGTATACATAATCATCATGAGGATTACCTCGGAAGCAGATGCTCAACATCGATTGGAATCAAGCATCGATTGACGTTGATCTCCTTCCTAAACCTATCGATGACAGCTTGCGTTGAGCCGAGTGCGGTTGCAGCGATATAGCCCCGTCGTCGATCAACATGATATTTAATGGGACCGCACGTTTTCACCCATTCAGTTCGCCGCTTTTGTTGCTTTCCTCGATTCCATAACATCCGCCCTAGTGCGGAGTAGTTGATTTCGCGCAGGATCAGGCGCTTTCGCCAAAATTCGCGATAATCGAAATTGATGAGATCATTGGCTGAATGAATGCCCGCGCGGCGCAGTGCCTCGCTTCCTGATATACGCCAATCGATGTGAAGACAGTATTCCTCGCCGGTGATCCGACACGGCAAATCAGCATAAGTCGCGATTTGGTTCGGGGCGCCTCGAGCTGCTGTGTACCGTGTCCCTTTGTCGAAACTGATGCCCTGATTTCCGTGGTGCTTCTTTACTATGATACTGCGGAACAACCGATCCGCATAATCCTTGTCGACTTCGTCATCGAAAATCCAATCCAAACTAATTTCCGCATAACTGAGGTGCACGCCGTCGCGGTTAGCGAGCCACCGCAGCACCTCATCGGTCGGTTGAAAAATATTGTAACGTTCGACATAACTCCGATTGAATCTCATAGGCCAAGGGTGACGTCGCAGTTTAATATACTGCTCATCACGCGGGACAGCCCGACATTGTTGGCCCAGCCAAGCAATCTCGTCTGGAGCTAACGGTCGCTTGAACCAGACACGCATGCCGTCAATGTATGCGTGGACCGCAATCGGGTGGGGTATTGTCATGCCACGCCTTCGCGAAAAGCCACGCCCGCGAGTCTCAATCGTGTTTCGGATACAGCCTACGTTTGGCGACGCGTGATTTTATGCGGGGCTGAGGTTTCTCACGCGGCGGGATCGGCTTCACGTTTTCGTCGGGCAACAAGGCGCGGTCGATTTCCGAAGGTACCGCGACGATTGCTTTAGGCCCAAGTTTCTTCGCCGGGATGACACCCCTGTCGATCAGATAATATGCCGTGCGAACCGGCCTGCCGATGTACTGGGCAATCGCTCCCACGCCCCAAAGCAAATCTCGCGACGAAATATGATCGTTCTGCGTCATGGCGTTTTTCCTTTCACCATGACGTCAGTATTAGGAACGTTTGCGAGAATCTTCGCTCGTTAGTCGCGACTTTTGAACATCGGGTCTAAACGCAAGTTTCGAATTCTTTCGGAGGTGAGATCTGTCCACCCAAAACGCTCGTTTGCATATACGGCAGCTTCTTCACATGCCTGATCCTCGGCGCTATTGGCACCCGTCGCCTTCATGCCCCCCTCAACCAACGCCTGTTTTTTCGCGAGCATGAAGTCGGAGACTGCTTTCTCCTTCAGTTTGGCTTGCAGTGTCTTGGGTGGGCGCTGCCGTCCCTTGCCAATACGTGCACCGCGCTTCGCGCACGCTAGGATACGCTTCCAAGCGTCGTAAGAAACGATTGGCATATCCACAGGAGTTCCGCGGAGAGACGCGAATTCCATGCGGATCTGAACAAATTCGATTAAGTCGTGGTCGCTCAGATCGTCAGATGACGCGAGCGAGCTAATCTTGTTGCGCTTGTGTTGCATGTAGACTGTGCCACCATCGCTAAGTGTTTGAGACAGCGTGATTTTATCATGCAACATGTGCGACATAAAAGCAGCCGGTCGGCGAACCGCTCAAACCAATCAAACCATTGAAGTGATTATATATTTTCGTGGCGCGCTCGGAGAGATTCGAACTCCCGACCCTCGGAATCGAAATCCCTTAGTCACCGCGTCAAATCAAACATTTAGCTTTAGGTTGAGCGTCAAACCGTGCTGCAAAAATCAAGGGCTTAGCCCGGATTTGTCAAACCTCTGCTTTCTGAAGGCGGACAGCCGGGGTGGTCATTGATGGGCAACAGTACGCCGCAAGACCATCTGAATCTCAGCAGAACTAGCATAGCGCGAAATCTCATACAGTTTGCCTGGCAGGCGAGGGTATGGGCTCGCCATAACGAAATTCAACTTTTTGCAGCATTAGCAAATTGCCGGCCATCGCGGCTGGGCGGAGCTTCGCTGAAACTGGGAGAGGGGCGCCCGGCCATCGCCGATTGAGCGCGGAATGATGAAACGGGTTGGTTTGACGACTGTCCCCGTTTACGTCCGCGCACCTAAATTCCTCTCCGCTCGCGGGCGAGATCAGCCGTCAGGTTGCCGGACCACAACAACCGGAAATGCACCGCCGGAACTTCAGGCGAAAGCCTTTCCGACGGCCCGACTGCCCGAGCACGGGCTGAGGGATAGCTAGGACCACGAACCCCAGCGTTGCCGCGGTGTATGCGCGGCGGGGAGCGGCTGGCCACCGATAAAAGGCAGTCCTGGGTATACGGTGCCGAGATGTGCTCCCTCCATGCCGCTCTCCTCTCCAGCAATGGGGAGGGGGAGGATGCGGAAGGCGGATTATTGCCTGGTTGCAGTCATCAAAGGAGTGCCTCCGATGGGAAGATCTGGTTGGCGTGTACGACTGGAAAGCGGACTGAAGCTCGATCTTAATCGCCTTCTACAGCGTGGCGCGGTTCGATCGGGTGCGCATGCAGGACCGGTCGGACTAACTTGGACTGACAGCAATTGGGGTCAAATCGGCTCAGCCAGAATATGGGCGGACATGACGGGAGCTTGTGAAGGTCAGTTCAAAATCGAAATGGGTCCATTACGGCAGGAAATGGTCCTGGTGCGTGATCCCAGGCACTTTGGCGGCGGGCAATGGTATTTTATGTGCCCCGTGATGGACCGACGCGTTTCGGTGCTCTGGAAACCGTCGGGTGCAAGTCGTTTCTGTAGCCGGCAAACGTGGGGCCGCCAGGTCGCATATCAGAGCCAATTCTTGTCACCCACCGACCGGCTTTGGCGAGCAAAGACGAAACTCAACAACCGGCTGTGTGCAAAAGGCGACTTCGATGCCGAGGAATGGGACTTTCCGCCCAAGCCAAAATGGATGCGATGGCACAGCTACCGACGTTTTGAGGAGCGTTTCGAACGGTTAGAGGACAAGCTCGATGACGACATCTTCCGAGCAACGCTGCGGCTTTCGCGCTGCTGGAAAAACTCATGACGATTCAAGGAGTGCCGATAGGTTACGCAACAGTTTTCGATTCTTTAAACCGTGGTCGGGCTGGCAGTGGTGCGCTCGCCAGACAGCGGCGATTCTCAGGATGAGCGTAGGCCTCGCCTCTTGAGTAAGGTCTTAAAATGACGACATTTCAACAACTTATCGCAGAAAGTGATGTTGACGTTTTCTGTCAACCGACTCATGGTGATCCATCTTTGTATTGGGGCAGAATCAGTTGGCAAAGAAGCAAAATCCCTCCGTTCTGCGTTCTCGTAGAGAGGCGCTCGGCCTATCTCAGGCGCAAGTGGTAGCCGAGCTCGGCGTTACCAAGTCTCTGTTGAGCTTGATCGAGAATGGGAAGCGGCAACTCACGACTGACCAGGTATCCGTCCTTGCGAAGGTGCTTCGTGTGCCGCCCGATCTCTTGCTCCTCGAAGCCGGAAAGCTGCCGGACGACGTTCAAGGCGTGTTTGAGCATGACGCTGCGGAAGTCGTCGCCGCAGTAAGGCAGCGCACCGAGGCGCACGCTTTGGCCTATCCCACCGCTCCCGAAGTCGTCCCTATTCCAACCAAAGCGGCCAGCGCCGGCGTCCGCGTTGATCTGCCCAAGCGTATCAACGTGCGCAAAACGTCTACGTCGTATCGGGCGCACAGCTATCACACCAAGGTGCCCCCAGAGGCCATTCAGCCGTTCATCAGCGCCTTTAGTCGGCCCGGCGAGACGGTCTTTGATCCTTTTTGCGGTTCCGGCATGACCGGCGTTGCAGCCTTGAACGAAGGTCGCAACGCACTTCTTTCAGATCTCTCGCCGGCAGCAGTCCATATTGCTCGCAATTACACGACTTGGTGTGATCCTGAGGAATTCAGCAGAGCCCTGTCTGCAGTCGATAAAGAGATGAAGCCAACGATTGATTGGCTTTATCGCCCGGTCGGCTCAAAACAGATGGTCGAGTACACGACCTGGAGTGACGTATATCGCTGTCCGAAGTGCCGCGCTCGAATTTCATATTGGGACTTAGTTAATAAGGGCGGTCTGATCGAGAACGACCGCATTGAGTGTCCAAAGTGCAACACGAAGCATAGAAAGGCCGAACTCGAGTGGAGCGGAGAGGTTCCGGTGCAGAGCCATACGTCTAACGGCTCGCGATTGATCGATTCCCATCGACCGACGCGGGCGGAGCTCGCGCTCGTGGAAGATACAACTGACCTCTCAATCCCTTATTGGATTCCGCAGGTGCCGTTTGGAGCGGACCGCGAAATGTGGCGCGCTAGCCACCGCTCGATGGGCATTCAGGATGTGGCCGGATTCTTTACAAAGCGCAATCTCTACGGCCTGGCGGCGCTGCGTCACGCGATCATCGGTGCAGCTACCGGCCGCGTTCGAGAGGCGCTCATGTTCGCCTTCACGGGCGCGGTAAATCGAGCCTCGCGTCGTTACCAGTGGAACGCGAAGCGTCCCACGAACGTCATGACTGGGACGCTTTACATTTCATCTCTTCGCTACGAGTGGAACGTTTGGAGCCTATTTAGACGTAAGGCCGCGGATACCCTTCGTTACTATCAAGCGTTTCCAAAGACTACCGCTCGGGCGGACGTTTTCCAGCGCTCTGCTACCGATCTCAATTGTCTTCCCGATGGCTCAGTCGATATGGTGTTCATGGACCCGCCCTTCGGGTCCAACATCTTTTATGCCGACTCGTCGCTGCTTTGGGAGGCCTGGCTTGGAGATCTGACCGATCAGAGTTCGGAGATCGTCGTCAATAAGCACCGCTCGTCTGCAACCGGAGGTAAGAGTCTCCAAGACTACACGGATTTGATGACGCGCTCGTTTGCCGAAGCGGCGCGGGTTCTGAAGCGCGGCGGCCGAGCGGTGCTTGCGTTTTCGAACACTGACGGTGAGGTATGGGAGAGCATCCAAAAATCTCTCTCGTTTGCGGGTTTTGATACGGCGAGCGTCCATACGCTCAGCAAGGGGCAGCCCTCAATAAAAGGCGTGAAGGGCGTCTCCGGCAAGGAGAATGTCACGACGCTCGACCTGATGCTTTGCTTGGAGCATCGCAAAACGGCCGTTCAGATGATGGTGCCGTTTCCTCCGCCTCACAGCCTCATCGACCAAGCGATCCGAGACGCGATCACCAGTGCGTCTGAGGGCCAGCGCACGGATGAGGTTTACTCTGCAGTCGTACGAGGGATCGTGGAGGCAAATTACTCCGTCTCAGGCATCTCCATGTCGGGAGTGGCCGCCCGCTGCAAGGAGCTTGGAGCCGTTTTGAAAGACGGTCTGTGGAGTCTTCCGAAAGTTAAGCAGGCGCAAGAAGATTATTTCGCCGGCTATCTGAGCCGAAGCATCAACTTACCGTGCAGTGAGAGCGAAATCACGGTTACCAAGCCGCTGGGCCTCGCTCGCGTTGCTGGCGGGCGAAACAGCGCCTTTTACATGGCGCACAGTTATCACACGAAAGTGCCTCCAGAGGCGATCCACCCTTTCATTGAGCATTACACGAAGCCTGGCGACGTCGTTCTCGATCCCTTCTGTGGTTCTGGAATGACAGGTGTGGCGGCCGCGCTTTCAGGTCGTCGTGCCATTCTCAATGACCTATCCCCGGCGGCGGTTCACCTCGCCTGGAATCACACACAGCCTTGCGACCCGGAGGCGCTCGCCGCAGGGTTTTCCGCGCTCGAAGCGCGGGTGGAGAAGCGGTTCAAGAGTATGTACCGCACTAGGCACTCTGACGGTCAGCCTGCGCGTATCCATTGGACGATGTGGAGCACAAAGCATCGGTGTCCCGCCTGCAGTAACAAGTTCATGCTGTGGGAAGCGATCGATCGAGAGAGCGGTCGGCTCGGCAAAACGATTGTTTGCCCTAACTGCAAATCGGATTTGAACCGTTCGAGAATTGACCTTCTTGGATCGAGCCCCGCTTGGATCGCATATGCAACTGAGGACGGTCGCCGCTTTGAAAAAGCGCCTGACGAGGCCGACATCAAGCTTGCGCGTAGTTTCAGGCGAGAAGACATATCACTTCCCTATCCCACAACGCCGGTCGCGTCGGATCGCGAGATGTACATTCGCTGTGCCCTGCAGCTACAGAAGATCGCTTCCGTTGCCGATTTCTATACGCCCCGAAACCTCGCCGCCCTCTCAATCCTTTGGAGCGAGATACTGGCGACGCCGGATGAGCGCGTTCGCCGTGGGTTAGCCTTCGCATTCACAAACACTGCGTGGCATGGAACACGCATGCGACGTTTCAACGCAAGGGGCGGGCAGAGGCCTCTGACCGGCACATTATACATACCCCAACTCTCTTCCGAGGCCAACGTCTTGGAAGTCATGCGGAACAAGATCGGTCAGCTGCAGAAATATTATCGGACCTTCCGTCCACTCGGAGCGGATCTACCAAACATCACGCTGGGAAGCGCAACACACCTCTCGTCGATTGCTGATGCGTCGATCGACTACGTGTTTACCGATCCCCCATTCGGTTCGAACATCTTCTACGCGGATTGCAATCTCATCTGGGAAGCATGGCTTGGCCGTATCACTAATGCCAATCTGGAAGCAGTCGTAAACCGCTCGCTCAGCGCCGAAAAGGGCGGCAAGTCATTGCGCGTGTACGGCGACCTCATTCGAGGCGCGATGCAGGAGATTGCGCGAGTTCTGAAGCCCGGTGGATGGGCTACGATCGTCTTTCACAACACTGATGCCGAAGTCTGGCAGGTTATCCGCGATGCAGCGCAGGCGACCGGTTTTACGTTCCACGAAGCTTCGTCGCTGGATCGCCAACAGCAAAGTCACAAGGGCTACAAGGGCCGCTCCGAGAGCGAGGATGTCGCTCACTTCGATGTGGTGTTTAATCTTCAGAAGTCGGGCAAGACTGCACAAAAGCCGGCTACCAACGCCTTTCACCTCGATCTTGATGTTCTCATTGAAACGCTTGCGCAAGACCCGGAGATTTCCAGTCGAGGGCTGCAGGGCCTTCATGCAGAAGTTATGCGAAGACTTGCATCGGCGGGTGCAGTGACCTTTGTCGACTTCGCGGATATCCGCGCTTGCTGGAACCGAATTAAGCAATCGCGTTCGCTTCGTGCATCTTGAGTAGGTTGGTGAGCATTGATCTCAGATGGTGCGTGGGATCAGCAGATGTGGGACGCAGAGGAACTGCGCCTACACCGTCGGCGTTCGTGACCGCTGATGCGTTATCTCGCTTGTGCCCATTTCGTTCGAAGAACACAAACTCGCTACCTGGGTAAACGACGCTAGCACTACGGAGGCCCGTTATTGCATCTCGGTACGCGTGCATCTTGTACAGATCGCCCCGCTTGTACGTGATCCCGCCGTCATCCGGGTCCGACTCTGCATTTTCTAAGCGGACTAACCGATACTTTGCGTCAAAGGCGTGCAGCGCCTCGCCGATCTGTACGATGACATCGGGACGCAGGGGGGTCGAATATGCTGTTCCGTTCGATCGTCGGTATGTTCGGTTGTAATAGACGGTGACCTTGGTGCCGATCGCTGTGGAGAGACCCAGGCTTAAGCTCTCTCCCATCTCGTCTCGTTGAACTTGAGGAGGCTCAGCTGTCTTAAGCCCCGCAATCTCAACGATTGACTGGACAATTTTGACGAAGACCCAATATTCATACAGGGTCGCTACGTCTCGTCCTTCGAGCAGCCTACGCACAAGCGCGTTGCCGGCCGGTAACGAGACGTGCTCTGTGAAATCGCCCCAGAAAACACGCACGTCACGATATCCCTCTGCTTTCGCGAGCGCCTGCGAGGGAGATTGAAACGAGGTCAATTGGCCAGCTTCTGCGATAAACGGCAGCCCAGCAAACCCTTCCAAGATCCCCAGCATTGCCCGACAGTCCCGGCGCAATTCGTCATGCAGCTTGGGATGATCGACGAAGCGATACACGAGCGCCAAGCACTCGCTCACCACGTGCTTCGCAAACCGATTTTCTGGAGTGTCGAAGGAGAGACGCCCCCGCGGCGCGGCGACCGTTGCCGGGAAGTGACGCTTAGCCGGAGTGCCGAAGCTCAGCTTTTCAGCCAGACGATTGCTGGCAAGGATCACTGTATCCGACACGGGCACTAATCTTTCCAGCCGCGTGAACACGGATCGCATGGCCCGATGATCAAGCCTGCGCACGCGATTCAGGGGGACAACCGGACGGTCGGGCTCGAAGCGACGAGTCGCGTTCCTTTCGATGATGCTCAGCCAATCCTGTAGGCGTGCGCCAGGGCTCTCAAGAATCATCAGATGCCTCAAAAACTGGAGCTGATGATACGGCACCGGGGAGCGATACGACGTGTCGGCGGAACCGGCGAATGCCAGCGGGGCGCGCCAGCCGAATATAAGCGACGAAGAGACTTCCGAAATCTCTTGTAGCAATCTTGATGTGCCATCCAGACCTAGTTTGGTCGAGACGACTTCGATCTCTACCCCGGCAAGAGATGCCTTTCCTACAAAATTGCGAAACGAGAGGATGCCAAGGTCCGGCTGTACTAGATCGGCGCCCAGAGTCTCCAAACGATGTCGGTCTACTTCATTGACGGATGTTGGAAACGAAAGGACGTATTCGACCTGTTCCTCAAGCTGAATAGTGTCGCCGATGTAAGCAGATTGTGACGATTTCCCGCCCGTCCGTTGCCGGTACCTGAAAGCGAAGGGTGTCATCAGGCTCATTTGAAGAAGGAGACGAAGCCAAAGTCGCGCAGTGATCGGAGCATTTCCAGTGCCCTAAAATATGAATACGGGAGGCCCACCTTGTATGACGCTTCCAGTTCCTGGATATCGATCTCCGCATTCGATTGCTTGAGGTCGCGCAGATACGCACAAAGCTTCAAAAGCGGACCTTCGAGCTTCGCCCTATTCCCCGAGATTTTTGGGAGGACCTTTTGCAGGATGGCGATGTCGAGGGCGCGCAAAAGGTCAGCGTCATCCTCCTCCGGTAGAAGCTCATTGTAGGTGTTGATAAAGAGGGCGATCTCGTTGGCAGACCGATATCCGAAATGAAGCCGCGCATGCTCAAGAATATCGTTGATGGCTGACAAGTGGGTGTGAGTGCCTTGGGGGAGCGCGGCATAATCTTTCGCGGTAGCAAGGCGGAACGCGGGCAGTTCGTCGGGAAATCGGAAGCCCTTGTTGGACGAGCCGTGAGAGCCGCCGCGAAGCTCTTCCAAGTCGACGTCGTCAAACTCAATGACCATGGCCCGATCTAGGACCTTCGGGCTGAATCCGAATGTCGTTTCGTCGACGTTGACGGTACCGGTCACGACGAGGTTGGTGGGCAACTCAAGATTCGAAGGCACCGGCACATTAGTGAAGGTGCCATCGGGTTCGAACAGCCGTCCCTCCATCTGATTCTCTGAGCGATGCAATGCGACCGGATGCTGAATGATCTTGCCGTCTCCGAATTGCCGGCGACTCTCCGTGCATGAAAGCCAGTCGGAGAAGTAGTGCTCGACCCGCGCCAGATTCATTTCGTCCAGGAGCATGAAGTATCGGGGTGCAGTCTTCTTGTCGGTTGCAGCCTCGTGCTCCTTGCTTGCACGCAGAATCAGATCGAGTGCTTGCGTGGATTCGTATTGCTCTGTGATCGGGTTGACGAAGCCGAGGATTGACTGGTTATCGATCCAATCTGGCCGCACAGCGACGAGAGCGAACCGACTTGGATCGGGCTTTCCTTTTGCGGCAACGAAGATGAAGCTCGTTCCAACGACGGGAGCTTTCGCACTGACCCGGCCTTTCGCGGGGCTTGCGCTATAGAATTCTGCCACAAGCTCGGCCAGCTTCGACTTTCCCGTGCCGCTAACACCCGCCAGAATGACGAACGGCTTCGTGAGCAAAGCCGCGATGTACCGCGCCAGCAACTGCGGTTCGAAATGGAAGCCACGACTTCGACAGTATTCTACGATGCTCGAAGCCGCCGGGCTCGGCGTGGTTGATTGCGCCTCAGTTGCGCTCATGCTTCCCTGGAGGACGGAATTGTTGTGAAGAAGGTATGCCGGCAACAGTGCCGGACTCATGGTGATGATATGGCCTTCACCGAAATTAGTGGACTTTGTGAGGTGATGGATGCCGTTGTCGTGGCCGGCTTGAATGTCCGCATCCTTTACCTGGACGGAAGGTGAGGCGCGCGAGCCACTAGCCGTGCTGTCGATCCATCGTTCGAGCCATCGTCGGTCGTATGCGACGATCGCATCTCGATCGCGTGAGTAGCCGACAAGCAAGTCCTGAATGCGGTCCTTGTCGATATCCGCCTTGGAGGAGGGGCCGTTGGTGATCTGAATACGAAATTCATCGGCTGCTCGCACGGTGGGTCCACCGCCGCCGTGAGAAATCTCAAAAGCCCAAAGCCGATACCGAAGCTTCTTCCCCTCGACATTCCAATCGATGCGGATTGGATTGGTCGCCCCGCTAGGCTCCTCTACGCAATTAAATCCCAGTTTGGCGAAGCCCGACATCATCGCCTTATGATCGCTAAACGAAAGCGCCATTTTTCTTGCCCCAGCCCTCCGCGACTAAACTCGTTCGTTTTTCGATTCGAGTCGCGGTCAGTGTATACAACTAGCGAGCACCGCGGCCGAACTCGGCGAAGTCCCTGTGATGCTTTAATGTTAAAGAGCCAAGCATCCCTTTGGATTCGCCTGCGCTGTCGCTAGCGCGGCCGTAGACCGACTCGCAAACGGCCGTAGTACCTAGGGTTGCTTGCTTGTTCTTAATGCTTTGACATGTTACAAATCAATCAACGACGGTTGATTGATTTGTAACGGAGGCGATATGGACGGGAAGTGGATATCCTACCTTCGCGTAAGCACTGATCGGCAGGGCAAATCAGGTCTAGGGATTGAGGCGCAGCGGATGTCGGTCGCCGAATATCTCAACGGTGGCAATTGGAAGTTGGTTAAGGAGTTCGTGGAGGTCGAGAGCGGCAAGCGCATAAATCGCCCAATGCTTGCAGAGGCAATCAGGGCCTGCAGGGCCTATGGCGCTAAGCTGGTCATAGCCAAGCTGGACCGCCTCTCTCGTGATGCTCACTTTCTGCTAGGCTTGGAGAAGGCCGGAGTCGACTTTGTAGCGGCCGATATGCCGAACGCGAATCGGCTTACCGTCGGAATCATGGCAATGGTGGCCGAGGAAGAACGGCGGATGATCAGCAAGCGTACCAGGGATGCGTTGGCTGCTGCGAAAAGACGAGGCACGAAGCTGGGGGGCCACCGCGGTGTTGTACCGGGCAATAAGTGCCGTGCGCTCGCTACGGAGGCGCTAAAGGCGCGCGCTGGCTCGCGGGCTGCTGATCTCGCCCCTATAATTGACGACTTGCAGGCGGCGGGCAAAACGAGCCTTCGGGACATTGCGCAGGGATTGAACGATGCCGGCATTCCCACGGCTCGGGGGACCGGCAAGTGGTCAGCTGTCCAGGTCCAGCGCGTGCTGAATCGACTTGGAGCATAGGCCCATCACATTTTGGTTGTGGAATTTTGACGTTCTAGCTTTCACGAATAAACGTCACTGTCCGCCGCAAGCGCTGCGGCTCGGCTGTATATCCCGCCATAATCCACGCTCGGCTGTGCGAGTGCGCCGTTTTCTTCGGGTCTTCGTTCGCCCACCATGCATCGTATGCGTATGCGGACGGTGGCAGTGACCGGCCAATCAGCATCTCGATTTCCGCAAATGACATCTGGAGAGACTGAGAAGCGTTTGCGGCCAGCTTATGCCTCAATGGATCATAGACAGACATAGACAGACATCCCTTCGCCCTTTCCTCTGTTCAGGCGAGTATAGCAAACCTCCGCATTGATCAAAGATGGGAGCTTTAGTCGGGCCCACTGGATGAAGATCGCCAATACGCGACCTCATCATCCGATCGTCCACAGACAATTTTAAATGCATCCATTGCATTTGAATTGCAAATCAGTTTATTTGCTATGACGGCACTTGAACGGGCTCGGTCATGGCGATCACGCCGGCGGAATTGGTTGGGACGGTAGCTGTTGCGTTGGGCATCCCCTACGGAACAGTCAAAAATTACGACCGTCGGCTTATGGAAGCGGGTCTTCGTACAAAGAAGGGACATGGGCGCGGCAGCGCCTTGATGGGACCTGAGGACGCGGCGATACTGCTAGCGGCAATCGCTTCCTGCGACGAAATAGGACGCGCTGCCGACTGCGTCCGGACACTTTATGAACTGCCATTCGCTGGTAGGTCGAGCGACCACCCCCGAAATAAATTCGAGGACCTACCATTCCTGTGCAATGCTATCGGGCGCAAGGACAAAGAGGTAAACACATTCGGAAAAGCCCTAGTCGCTGTGATCCAGCATCTTACTGAGAAGGCAGACACTAGGCATTACTTCGGGTTCGAGGTTTCGATCGCGGGCGGCGATCCTTACGCGGCTGATCTGATTATCACCACGCCAAAGAAAACAAGACGGATCGAGTTCTACCGCGCCGGTACGATTCAGAGCACGTTCGACGCCTTTCTTCGAATTAAGCGAGTAATTATTGGATCTGCCCTTGAGATAATTGCCAACGCTTTAGCCGAGCGTGAAGGGGCGGCCTGATGTCCAGCGCAACTTTGCAGATCAATGTCATTCCTAAGCGGTTGCTGAACGAGGCTGAGGCAGCCCACCACTGTGGTCGCCCAGTGAAGCGCTTCAAAATGGAATGCCCCTGCCAAGCTGTCGTCTTCCCAAACGGCGATAGGCGCTACGATGTGCAGGATCTCGATGGTTGGATCGACAGTCTCAAGGCTGGGGGTAAGATTGAAGCTGACGACATCTTGGCGAGGCTTGGTTCATGACTCTAGTTCGGGTCAAGGGCTTCAAGATTTTTGACGACCGTCATGGTCGGAAGCGCTGCTACCATCGCAGGACCGGTTTAGCCGTTGATCTGGTAAAATGCCCATTCGGCTCCGCGGAGTTCATAGCGGAGTGCGCCCGCATCGCCGCACTAGTGAGCGCGACGGAGCCTAAGCCTGGGACGTTGGGCCTACTAATTGAAAGGTACCGCGCCAACGCTGCGTTTCTCGACCTCGCCCCGAGGACCAGGGCTGATTATCAGTCTGTGTTCGACTACCTGAAGCCGATTGCCGACACGCCTTTAATTAGGTTCGATCGGCCACTGGTCGTGCGGATTCGCGATAAGGCAGCAGCGACAAAGGGGCGACGACAGGGCAACTACGTCAAGGCCGTGCTATCGCTGCTTTTCAACTGGGGCTGTGAACGGGGCTACGTCGCCAGCAATCCTGCTACTGGGATTAAGGGCATTCGGCGCAAACGAGGACTGCCCGACGCGAACCCGCCCTGGAGCGATGAAGCTCGTCATATCGTTATGGACCGGCTGCCAGCCCATATGCGGGCGCCAATCGGATTGATGATGTTTACGGGGTTGGGTCCAAGGGACGCCTTGTCGCTGCCGAAAAGCTTTTACAGGGACGGGGAGATTGCGACTCGACGATCAAAAACGGGGGAGCCGGTGTTCTGGCAATGCCCGACAGATCTAGCTGCCGTTTTGGCATCGGCGCCCAAGCACGACGCGATCACCCTTTGCGCCAACTCGCGCGGTAGGCCTTGGACTGAAAGCGGCTTCAATTCGTCGTGGCAGAAATTCCAGCGTCAACTCAGGCGGGATGGCGTTCTCGGCGGTGGTCTGACGCTTTACGGCCTGAGGCACACCGTCGCCGTCATCCTCAGGGAGATGGGATACGACGAGCGGACAATCGCCGATGCCTTGGGTCAGGCCGAGCCGAAGATGGCTCTGCATTACGCGAAACTGGCGGATCTCAAGCCCAAGATGCGTGGCGTAGTGGCAAGTTTCGACGTCGAATTGAACAAACGGAAAACCAAAACAGTCAAACCGGGAAGCTGACAGTGTCAAACCACGCAACGCCAACTGAAAGGAACTTAAAAAAAATGAATCATAGCAGCCACTTAAGTGGCGCGCTCGGAGAGATTCGAACTCCCGACCCTCGGAATCGAAATCCGATGCTCTATCCAGCTGAGCTACGAGCGCAGGCCTCCTTATAGGAACTGCAGGGTCCGGATGTCACGCGATTTGGCGAGCCGTCCTTCTTCCGGGAGTATTCCAACGGCCGATCGTTGGATGAGTTAGGATTGCTCTGACCGCGGTTCGCCCTATGCCGCTAAGCTATTGATTTTATTGAATCAATGTGTGGTAAAAAGGTGACGTCGCTCTAAAATCGTGTCAGCCAGCGGCTATCGTTGTTCCAATCGGGGAGGCTGTCGCTAATCTGGCCGCCATAACGTTGCGAATTTGCTCCATATTTCCACGGAGATGGAAGGGAGCTTCGCATCAAGTTAGTAGTTTTGGTGGGTGGCGTGAAACTTATTCAGACCGCGAAAGTCGCGTTCGTCTTGTTTACGATGACTGCGTGCTGTTCGGGTGCCGCGGCCCAATCGACGACGTCTCTCATTTCCGCAGCATCCGTGGTTCAGCAGGATTACGATGCGCTGTTCCAGCAGATGTATAAAAACCCTTCCGATTTGGAAGCCAGTTTCAAGTTCGCCGAGCAAGCCGTCAAACGCGGCGACTATGAAGCCGCTATCGGCGCCCTTGAACGGATGCTGTTCTTCAATCCGAATTTGCCGCGCGTTAAACTCGAATTGGGCGTACTGTACTTCAAGCTCGGCTCATATGAACTGGCGCGCAGCTATTTTCAGGAGGCGATCAAGGCCGCCGACGCCCCTGATGACATTCGCGTCCAGGTCCGCGCCTATTTGACCGAGATCGACCGCCGGCTTGCGCGCTACGAATTCAGCGTATTTACCACCGCCGGCTTGCGGTACCAAACCAACGCTAACCTCGGCCCCTCAAGCCTGATGGTGCGCGCGCTGGGTCAGGATGCAATCCTCAACAGCGCGTACGGCAAGCGTCCGGACTGGAATATGTTCCAGACACTTACAGCCAACTACGCCTATAAGATCGGCACGCGGGGAGACGCCATCGAAGCGAGCTTCCTAGGTATCAATTCGCGCCAATACAAACTCAACCAATTCAACCTTGGTCTGGTCGAGCTCGTGGTCGGCCCGCGCATCGCGATCGGACAGAACGCATCGTTCAAACTTTACGGCATCGGAGACCAGGCCTGGCTGGGCGACGCCAATTATTTCTCGGCTGGCGGCGGCGGCGTTTCCGCGCGCACGCTGCTCGGCGATCGCGGCATTCTGGAGGCGTTCGTCGAGCAACGGCATCGTGATTTTTTGAATTCGTCCAACTTTCCGACAGCCGCCCAACAGACCGGAGACCTGCTATCGGCGGTGGTGACCTCGGACGTGGGCTTCGGGTCAGTGCACTGGACGACGCGTGTAGGTTTCGAACAAAATCGTGCTGTCTTCGATTATTACTCATACAAGCGCTATTCGATCGACATGGCTTCTCCTTATGGGTTTGTCTTGTCGGTGTTCGGCACGCCGCATCAGTTTGTATTCGCGCCGACGATCGGCTTCAGCTGGGCCAATTTTGATGCGCCTAACCCGATCGTCGATCCGTTTCAAATACGGAACGACAAAGAGCAACGGTACGGTGCGATCTTCGATGCGCAAGTATACAAGAACGTGGGTTTGCGGACTCAAATTCTGTACACCAAGATCGACTCGTCGCTGCCGAATTATACAACCGACAACTTCTCGGTCTCGATCGGACCGGCCGCGCGGTTCTGAGCCGGAGGTTTAACCCCGATACGTCTCGCGCCCAAGCCGCGCGGCACGAAGTCGACGGTGAACCGCCGAATTCGCCCGCGTTCTTCGCCGATGCATTAGGCGATTACCTATTAGCTGCATCCAATCAACTGCTATTTTTGTACGCCAAACGGAATGGATTCCGCTAATGTGCCGGTAACATTTCGCGATGTCGTTGTGTCTCCACGGATTATCGAGCCGATCACAGAATCATTGAACCGGATTCAGACCCTTTGTCGTCGTCCCTTGATTGCGCCAATCTCAGCTTGCGCAGAAGGCCCGCAGAAACGGGCCGCAAGCCGACGGGCTTTTCAGACTGCATCGGCCATAATATTCGTCTGTTCGTATTTGAAGCCGAGACGGACCGATGAAGGCTGCAACGCGTTTGCGCAGTACCTTGCGCGTGCGGACGATGTTAGCGTGGGCGCGTCTGCGCCGGCTGACGCGTAACAAGAATCTTCGCGCGGTCGGTGCAGCGATAGCGACCCTTGTGCTGCTTACTTCGCTGCGCGCTTATGATCCGCGTATCGTCACCGAATTGAAGGAGCGTACGTTCGATACCTATCAGCGGCTCAAACCGCGCGCCTATACCGATCTGCCGGTGCGGATCGTCGATATCGATGAAGCCTCGATCTCGGAATACGGCCAGTGGCCTTGGCCGCGGACACGTCTTGCGGCGCTGACCCGTCGGCTTGCCGATCTCGGTGCGGGCGTGATCGCCTACGATGTCATTTTCTCCGAGCCG
This sequence comes from Nitrobacter vulgaris, assembly GCF_031453995.1. Lineage (NCBI taxonomy): Bacteria > Pseudomonadati > Pseudomonadota > Alphaproteobacteria > Hyphomicrobiales > Nitrobacteraceae > Nitrobacter > Nitrobacter vulgaris. The sequence continues at coordinate 22,621 of NZ_JAVDPZ010000002.1, forward strand.
GATCGAACTACGCCGAGCCGGCTTGTCGACGATTTGCGGGATTCCGGCGCGCCAGATCTCGACCAAACCATGAAGCTGCTCGCGAACCTGCCTGACCACGATCAGGCGTTCGCCGATGCTATCGGCAAGACGGGGGTCGTACTCGGCTTTGCCGCCACCAGAGCCGCCAACGACAACCGCCCGCCCGGCCGGGCCGGGGTGGCCTTTGTCGGCGTCAATCCGACGAAGGTGCTTGCGCCCTTTCACGGCACGGTGTCGAGCCTGCCGATATTCAACGAAAAGGCGGCAGGTATCGGCGGCATCAATTTAAGTTCGCTCGATCGCGGCGGCATCGTCCGCCGGGTGCCTATGGTGTTTTCTGACGGCGTGAGCATCTACCCCAGCCTTGCGATTGAGGCGCTGCGGGTCGCTCAGAACCAGAAAAGCATTATCGTGCGAGGCACGGGAGCGAGCGGGGACAGTGACACGGGCCACGACGCGCTGATCGATATGCGGGTAGGCGCGTTCAAGTTGCCGTTAACGAGCAACGGCGAATCCCGGATCTATTTCAGTCGCGACCGGCCGCAGCGTTACGTGTCGGTGAAAGACATTCTTGATCCCGCTAAAGAGGCTACGGTGAAGCCGCTGATCGATGGCGCGATTGTCCTCGTCGGAGCATCGGCTGCGGGTTTGATGGATTCACGCGCGACGCCTCTGGGCGGACCGGTTCCGGGCGTCGCCATCCAGGCGCAGTTGATCGAGCAGATCCTCGCGCAGGACTTCATCGAGCGTCCGGACTGGACGAACGGACTGGAAATCGTCTTGACCGTATTGTTCGGCGCCTTGGTTGCCGGCCTGGTCCTGATGTTCGGCGCCCGGTTTTCGTTCTATGCCGGCGTGGTGGGATTTGTCGCGGGGCTTGCCGGATCGTGGATCGCTTTCTCGCAATTTCGCCTCTTGATTGATCCGATCTTCCCGTCGCTGGCGGCGCTGGCGGTCTATATCGCCGTGGAGCGCGTGCTTCACGTTGCCTCCGATCGAGAGAAGAAGTTCGTACGGCAGGCCTTTGGTCAGTATCTCGCGCCGGAATTGCTGACCCAGCTTGAAAATTCACCGCAGGGGATGCGCCTCGGGGGGGAATCCCGCGATATTTCCGTGATGTTCATGGATGTGCGCGGTTTTACTCCGATCTCTGAAGCTCTGACCGCCACGGAGCTTGTCGATTTCATCAATACGCTGCTGGCGCCGCTGTCGGACGCGATACAGGATGAACTGGGGACAATCGACAAATACATCGGAGATTCGATCATGGCATTCTGGAACGCGCCGGTCGACGTGTCCGATCATGCGACCCGGGCCTGCCGGGCCGCGCTCAAGATGCGTGCGGCGCTCGGCGCGCTCAACGACGCTGATGTCTTTGGATTCTCTGCGCGCGGCTTCGACGACTCGCGCGTCAAGATCGGGGTCGGCATCAATGCCGGACTGGCTTGCGTCGGCAACATGGGATCGCAGAGACGATTTAATTATTCGGCTATGGGCGATGTTGTGAACGTGGCGGCACGAATCGAGTCGGCAAGCAAAGCGCTTAATGTGGATCTTCTGGTTTCGGAAGACGTGGCCCGACGAGTCAAAGGAATTGCGCTGCTCGAGGCGGGCGAGATCTTGTTGAAAGGCAAGTCACGGCCCACAAAAATTTATGCAATCGCTGGCGACGATACGATGGCGGGATCGCCAGAGTTCGCCGAATTGAAGCGTCAGCACGGCGCGCTGCTGACCGCGATCAAAACAGGCGAGGGGCCTGAGGCGACAGTCGCCCTGGCCCGTTGTCAAGAGCTCGCCGGCGAGGACATGCAGGATTTCTATCACCGCTTGGCTGAACAGATCACATCGCTTCACGCAACGTGAAGAAAACACGTCAGATCAAAATTATGGAGCCGCGCTTCTGATCTTGCCAGAAGCGGAAAGGCTCTAGAAGATCACAACGCTGCGGATCGACTCGCCTTTGCGCATCAGGTCGAACGCTCTGTTGATGTCGTCGAGCGGCATGACGTGCGTGATCATCGGGTCGATCTGGATTTTGCCCTGCATGTACCAGTCGACGATCTTCGGCACATCGGTTCGGCCGCGTGCGCCGCCAAACGCCGTGCCTTTCCATACGCGACCCGTGACGAGCTGGAACGGCCGCGTCGCAATTTCCGCGCCGGCGGGTGCGACGCCGATGACGATCGACTGTCCCCAACCACGATGGCAGGCTTCCAGCGCCTGGCGCATCACCTTCACGTTGCCGGTGCAGTCGAAGGTATAATCCGCGCCGCCGATCTGATCAGCACCGGACTTCGTCATATCGATCAGGTGAGGGACAAGATCCTTTCCGACGTCAGTCGGGTTGACGAAATGCGTCATGCCGAAGCGTTCGCCCCACGCTTTACGGTCGTCGTTGATGTCCACGCCGATAATCATGTCGGCTCCGGCGAGCCGTAACCCTTGTAGAACGTTCAGGCCGATACCGCCGAGGCCGAACACGATCGCCTTGGCTCCGGGTTCGACCTTCGCGGTGTTAATGACCGCGCCTACTCCGGTCGTGACGCCGCAGCCTATGTAACAGACCTTGTCGAAAGGGGCGTCTTCGCGGATCTTGGCAACCGCGATCTCGGGCAGCACCGTGTAGTTGGCGAAGGTCGAAGTGCCCATGTAGTGATGGATCGGCTTGCCGTCCAAAGAGAAGCGCGACGTGCCGTCCGGCATCAGTCCCTGGCCCTGGGTAGCGCGAATTGCCGTGCAGAGATTGGTCTTGCGCGACAGGCATGACGGACATTGCCGGCATTCTGGCGTGTAGAGCGGAATAACGTGATCGCCTTTCTTCACCGAGGTCACACCCTTGCCGACATCGACGACAATGCCAGCGCCCTCATGACCGAGGATCGCCGGAAACAATCCTTCCGGATCCGCGCCGGACAAGGTGAACTCGTCGGTGTGGCAGACGCCGGTCGCCTTGATCTCGACCATGACCTCTCCGTCACGCGGGCCATCGAGTTCCACCGTCGTGACTTCAAGTGGCTTGCTGGCGGCAATAGCAACTGCGGCGCGAACGTGCATGGTGACTTCTCTTCGGCAGGCGTTCTGCAATTACAAAGCATCCCACAGGAATGCGTATTACAGCCCAGGATAAGGTCGTGTCTTCAAGGCCGCAATGACGGGCGGCTGACGGGCACGAAATGTCTCAGCAACAAAAAGAAGGGACGCCACTACGGCGTCCCTTCCTGCGTGTTCTCGATTGAATACAGCTCGCGTTACTTCGGCTGCTCGACAATCCGGAAATATGGCTTCGGCGACTTCCATCCCTTTGGGAACTTCTTGCGGGCCTCTTCCTCCGGAACCGCGGCCGAAAAGAACACATCGTCGCCTTGCTTCCAGTCCGACGGCGTCGAGACGCCGTGTTTGGCGGTGAGCTGCAAGGAGTCGATGACGCGCAGCACCTCCTGCCAGTTGCGGCCGGTGCTCATCGGATAAATGAGAACAATCTTGACCTGCTTGTCGGGACCGATCACGAAAATGTTGCGCACGGTCTGATTATCGACAGGCGTCCGCTTGTTGACGTCGCCGGACGTGCTGGCCGGCAACATGCCGTAGAGCTTGGCGACCTTGAAATCGACATCCGCAATCAGCGGATAGTTCGGCGCGACACCCTGCGTCTCCTCGATGTCCTTGGACCAAAGGTGATGCTTGTCGGTTGGGTCGACGCTGATGCCGATCAGCTTGACGCCCCGCTTGTCGAACTCCGGCTTGAGCCGGGCGACGGCGCCGAGTTCGGTGGTGCAGACCGGCGTGAAGTCCTTGGGGTGTGAGAAAAACAACCCCCAGCTATCGCCGAGCCACTTGTGAAAGCTGATGTTGCCTTCAGTACTCTCGGCTTCAAAATCAGGGGCGGTCGAACCAATCGATAAAGTCATAAGTTCACGTCCTCGTGTCACAGTTAAACGGGGGTGGCGGGACTATAAGCTCGGGCCAGACGAAACGGAACCGGTAATGAAAAAGGGCAATATCTTTTCTCCTGGCGAGCGTTGCGGAGCATCTTCCTGTCGACGACTGGCAGGTACAGCGAATTAAAGCCTACGAGATTGTGATCGCAGATGTCCCGATGTTGCCCCATCCGCCCCGGAAGGTGTTGCCATCGTCTTGAACCGGGGTCGCCATGGGGGCGACAACCTCATTGACCATCAAACGCGAGACATGGCGACAGATTGTTCGAATTTTAACGAACGATTCATGCCCTCATGAAATTGCTGATCTGATCCAGAAAAGAGAACCATTCCCATGCTTTCCGACCTGTCCGCCGTCGTCGCCCCTATCGATATTTTTGCCATTGCGAGTCGGAAGGACGTGGTGGCAGCGCTTGCTAAGGTCCGTAACGGGGTCATCACCGGGGAGGGGCCGACCGCCGGAGGCCGCGTTCATTTCTCCAGAATGCTTGATTCCACTGATACGTCTTGGTGTGTGCACCTTTTGACGGCTGCTGCCGTAGACAACCAGCCGGTAAGCCGGGAAGAGGCTGAAGCGCTATTTGAAATCAATGATGCCGCCACCGAGCGAAGCGATGACGGACGGTTCGACGATCTGTTCGCTAAAGCCATCGTCCACCACGCGGCGTCCGCATCAGGGCTTCCGGTGCCGGCGCGCCGCATCGCTTTGGCTCCGGATACCGATATCGAAAGCTGGGCGCCGACCCGGGCAGTGGGCGTCAACATTGAAGTGCTGGAATGGATTGCGAACCAGATGCGTGGCAAACGCCGCAGCAATCGTCAGTTGATGGCACTGGTCGCCAGCCTGATTGGCGCGGCAACCTTGCCGCTGGCGCACCTTCCAAACGTTCTCGACCTCGGCATGTAAGGGACGCGGAATTTACTAAATCGACGAACGGCGGGCTTCTTGCCCGCCTTTTTGTTGAGCGCTCCGGATCGAGCAGTCACAACTGAAGCGGATAGCGAGGTCATAGGCAGTCAGCGGAAAGGTGACATATCGAGGCTCCTCGATGTTCGCTCCCGCTGAAAAGTCTTTGCTGCTGTTTGATTTTTCTGTACGAGGAAACATGACAGCGTCGTAGGCGGGACCGCGTACGCCGTGCTGAAGATTGGACCGCGCCCGAAGGTTGCAGGTCGCCAGGCATGTTCAAACGAATTCTGATCGCCAATCGCGGCGAGATCGCCTGCCGGATCATCAGATCGGCCCGCCGGATGGGCATCGAAACCGTTGCCGTGTACTCGGAGGCGGATCGAGACGCGCTTCACGTCGTGATGGCCGACGAGGCCGTGCCGATAGGCGCCCCGCTGGCCGCCGAGAGTTATCTCGTGATTGAGAAAATCGTGGAAGCCTGCCGCAAGAGCGGTGCGGAGGCCGTCCATCCCGGCTACGGGTTTCTGTCAGAGCGCGCGGAGTTTCCGCGAGCGCTTGCAGATGCCGGCGTCGTTTTCATTGGGCCCAATCCCGGCGCGATCGCCGCAATGGGTGACAAGATCGAATCCAAGAAGGCGGCGGCCAAGGCCGGGGTCTCGACGGTGCCGGGCTTCCTCGGCGTGATCGAGGACGACAGGCACGCGGTGAAGATAGCCGGCGAGATCGGCTATCCGGTGATAATCAAGGCGTCGGCGGGCGGCGGAGGCAAGGGCATGCGCATTGCGCATTCGAGCGCCCAGGTCGTCGAGGGTTTTAACCTGGCGAAGGCGGAGGCGAAGGCCTCGTTCGGCGACGACCGCGTCTTCATCGAGAAGTTTATCGTCGATCCCCGACATATCGAAATCCAGGTGCTCGGCGACAAGCATGGCAACGTGATCCATCTTGGCGAGCGCGAGTGCTCGATCCAGCGACGAAATCAGAAAGTCATCGAGGAGGCGCCGTCGCCGCTGCTCGACGAGATCACGCGGCGCAAGATGGGCGAGCAGGCCGTGGCGCTGGCCAAAGCTGTAAACTACGACTCGGCAGGCACGATCGAGTTTGTCGCCGGGCAGGACAAGAGCTTTTACTTCCTCGAGATGAACACACGGCTACAGGTCGAGCATCCGGTCACCGAACTGATTACCGGTATCGATCTGGTCGAGCAGATGATCCGTATTGCCGCAGGAGAAAAACTGCCGATAGCGCAGAAGGACGTGACGCTGACGGGATGGGCAATTGAGTCGCGCGTCTATGCCGAAGATCCCTTCCGCAATTTTCTTCCTTCAATCGGACGCCTCGTCAAATATCGGCCGCCGGCGGAAATCAGCCGAAACGATGTCACCGTGCGCAACGACACCGGCGTGTGCGAGGGCGGCGAGATTACAGTTCATTACGATCCGATGATCGCCAAGCTCGTGACTCATGGGCCGTCCCGCGTCGCCGCCATCGAGGCGCATGCCCATGCGCTGGATGCGTTCTACATCGACGGTATCCGACACAACATTCCGTTTTTGTCGACCTTGATGGGTCACGCGCGCTGGCGCGCCGGTAATCTCTCGACCGGGTTCATCGCGGAGGAGTTTCCGAAAGGCTTCACCGCGCGCGTGCCGGAAGGCGAGATCGCGCGCAGGCTTGCGGCGGTAGCGGCTGCGATCGATCACGTGCTCGGCGAGCGCAAGCGACAGATTTCCGGCCAGTTGAACGGCCGCCCGGTGGCGAGGGAAGGCCGCCGCGCTGTTTGGCTCGATCGCGATGAAATCCTGCTCGATGTCTCTCGTGACGGCGACGCCATAACGGTTTGCTTCGTGGACGCGGGTGAGGGTGCCGGCAAAGCGCATCGATTGCTCTCACGATGGGTGCCTGGCCAGCCGGTCTGGCAGGGCACGCTGGACGGGCATCCGATCGCAATACAGGTGAGGCCGATCACGAACGGATTTCGGCTTGCGCATCAGGGCTGCGAAGTCGCGATCAGTGTGTTTACCAAAACCGAGGCGGCAGTTGCGCGGCTTATGCCGGTGGTGTCGGCCGCTGATAACGGCAAAAAGCTGCTGTGTCCGATGCCGGGCCTCGTCGTCTCGATCGCCGTCACCGAAGGGCAGGAGGTCAAGGCCGGCGAGACACTGGCGATTATCGAGGCGATGAAGATGCAGAACGTGCTGCGCGCCGAGCAAGACGGAACGGTCAAGACGATTGCGGCCGTACCCGGAGCGACGCTGGCGGTGGATGCGCTCATCCTCGAATTCGCCTGAGGTTTCCCATGGCGTCTCCATGCACCGAAACTGCTTACCGTGCGCCTACCCGGCGGCGCCCGATCGGAGTTCTGGATGGATGAGGTAGTTCGCCAGGTCGTGATCCGCGGTCGCGTTCAGGGCGTTGGTTTCCGCTACTGGATGATGCGCGAAGCAATCCGCCTCGGTGTTGGTGGCTGGGTACGTAACCGGCGTGACGGCAGCGTCGAGGCTTTGTTCGCAGGGTCGGCCGAGGCTGTCGCGGAGATGATGGCGCGGTGCCAGAACGGGCCGGAATTTGCTCGGGTGGATGGGGTCGAAGACCAGGCTGTGACGGCGAACGCCGTGAAGATGATCCGGCCGGGCGAGCGCTTCTCACAACTTCCGACGGTGTAGGCAAAGATCCGCTACGAAAGCCTGGCCTGTCCACAGGGCGGACCGTGATCGCGCGGCCTTCGTCGCGTGACCGTCAGGCCGTTGTCTCCGTGAGACGCAGTTCCGAGGATCCGAATACTTCGCCGAAGGTGCGCTTCAGAGCGTCATCGACATCTGCCAGCCTGATACGCAGACCAAGGTCGGCGAGGCTCGTCACGCCGTAACGGGGGTCGGTGACACCGCAGGGCACGATGTCGGCGAAATGACTGAGATCGGGATCGACATTGAGCGAGATGCCGTGGAACGATACCCAGCGGCGGATCCGCACGCCGATCGCTGCAATCTTATCCTCGTGGCCCGGGCCTTTGTCCGGGCGCACCACCCAGACGCCGACCCGTTCCTCGCGCCTTTCTCCCTTGACGCCGAAGGCGTGGAGCGTGCGGATGATCCATTCCTCAAGGCGGGCTATGAAGTCCCGAACGTCCGGCCGGCGGCGCTTCAGATCCAGCATGACATAAGCGATGCGCTGGCCGGGGCCATGATAGGTGATCTGGCCGCCACGGCCGGTCGCGAATAGCGGAAAGCGGGTCTTCAGCAAATCGGCTTCGCGCCCACTGGTGCCGGACGTATAAAGCGGCGGGTGCGCCAGCAGCCAGACCTGCTCCGTAGCCTCGCCCGAGGCAATCGCCGCGGCCCGCCTTTCCATGGCCTCTACAGCTTCCAGATAGGGCACGGGATGATCGGATTGTCGCCACTCCACAGGCTCGCTGGGCGAGGCGGCAAACAGCTTCAAATCGAGGGTTTGACGGTCATTAACCATTGGCTAACCCTAACGTGGTGGTCTGGAGATGGTAGCAATCCGCACGGTTGGTGAGTCTGCATTTCGTGGCGACGCTCGATAAAGTATCTGTCGATCTCATGGTGGTCCTGGGGACCACGTCCATGCCCGTTCATCAGGTCATGCGGCTCAGCCGTGGCGCCATTATCGAGCTTGATGCCACCGAGCAGGACGAGGTCAAGATCCTGGCCAATAACTTGCCGATCGCCAGCGGTGTTGTGATGGTCAACCGGAACCGCATCGCGGTTGAAGTCAAACAGATGCTGCCTCGCACGCCAGACCGCCGATAAAGCTACTCCGATCAAAATTATGGAGCCCCGCTTTTCATTCTGTCAGAAGCGGAAGGGCTCGAAATCTGACATCTGGATCAAAAGAACGCAGAAACGTCCTGATTTCCGGTGTTAATATTGCACGGGGAATGCCGCGCTTTCGGGCCTCGATCGGAGAAGGAACGTCTCGCTGGGCCTTGTCCCTCCACCATTGTTTTGTTAAATCGGCGCCATTGATGGGTCCGGCGGTCAGCCTGAACCGACTTTTAAGCGCTCGTGGCGGAATTGGTAGACGCGCTGCCTTGAGGTGGCAGTGAAGAAATTCGTGAAGGTTCGAGTCCTTTCGAGCGCACCACCTGATAAGACGGATCGAATAACCGCCGCGGTGTCCCGATGCGCCTGCGGCGAGTCTTCCCTTTTTGATCCGCGAAGGCTTGCTCCTGCCGCCGAAAGGCATCCCGGGTCTCGGGGTCAACGGCATGTGAGGTTTTTTTAAGTTTCGGAGCCTGAGTGGCCGATTGGTATGTTCCCCGACTCGGGAAAACGTCTTCCTTTTTCAGTCAGAGACCAAGCGATGTGATTGGAAAAACCCGCGATGATCGACCGGGACTTGATCAAACCCAAAGCTTCCAGTTTATCCCGGATGACGATCGTGCTCCTGTCGCTAAGTTCGCAATAATCAGAAATGTGAAGTTTCTGCCGGTACCAGAATCCAATAAGCTCCCGCACGTAGGCTTCTGATGGGCTTTTGAGGAGATGGCCATAGAGCCCGGCAAAAAGGTCGCCCAATAAAATCGGGTGCGAGACCTTGTCCGGTGTCCCTTCTTCCGTTCGATAGATAAGCAATTCCACCGCAACTGGGTCGGCTAGCCCATCTGGAGTCGAACGAGGCGATGACTTGTCACTATCGAGATCGGCAAGCTTTTGACGCAGATCCGTATTCTCGATTCGCAGCTTTTCCAGCTCCTGGAGAAGCTTTGGATTGATGGCCTGATCACCACGTATCCAGCCAACACCAGGTTTCAAATTCACAGCCGTTGCGACGGCCATCACAACTTTCATGCAAAGGTCGTTTTCGTTGCTCCAGGATTCGACGATACGACTGGTCTTCAAACGAGCTTTGAAAGCATCCAGTCTTTCTTTTAGCGGTGCTTCTGATTCAGTGCCGCACGCAATGCCGCCCGGGTTTTCCGGAAGGAACGCAAGTATCGGAATGCCTTTTGATTGCGTATATTCAAATGCGTTTTCCGTGAAAGTCAGTTCATCGCCGGACAGCGAGCCGTAACGGCGGCCGACGATCATGATATAATAATCGCTGCGATCAATGATCCGCTTGATGTAGTCCAGTTGCTGTTGATCAGTTACTGGAAACGATTCCATGCCGGCGGGCATGTATCCTGCTTTTGCCAGCGTGTTGCTGACGGCCTGACGCTCGTCCTTCAAATCGGCGTCCGTCGAAGTAATGAAAATCTGAAAAACCCGATCCACTTGAACTTTTCCTCATCACCGGATTTGACCCTCGCTGCCGGCACCTGGATTCGTCAATCATCTGTCATGTGGCTGGGACAAGTGGAAGGCGTTTCGGGCACGTCGCGGCCAACCCGATGTGAGTCTTAATCTTTGTTTACCAGACCAGAGCATTCGCGCTCACGGTTGGCTGCTGCTTTTAATCGAATAAAACACCGGATTTTAACCGTTGCTGCTCGGCAGAGTGGCGGGATGATACTCGAGTGCTAGAATTGCAGGATGATCCGGCTTGTCTCAGTCGCCACCGTGATATCCACCTACCAGAAACCGGCGGGCACGGTGGACCCGAATGACAACGCTCAAACCGATCTTTGGGCGAGCCGGCTGAATGTCCCCCGCGAGAGGCTGCTGGAAGCCATTTCGGAGGTGGGAACCTCGCTGGCCGCTGTGCGGCACCGCCTCGAAAAATAGAGGCTCTCCGCCGAAATTTCGCCTGCGCATCCACCATATATTGCCTGAACCTCGGAGCCGAGGCGCAACACCTTGGCCGCCCTGATTCGATGTGCTATCTGGCGGAAGCCGCTTCGATCACGTGCTATTGCTGTTCGCACCCGTGCACTACGGCTGCGCTCCCGAGGGTATTCTGCATGGACTCTTCCGCCAAAACCACCTCCGCCCCCGATCCTTTCTTTGCGGCCACCCTTGCCGAGGCCGATCCGGAGATCGCCGCCGCGATCAACGGCGAATTGGGCCGTCAGCGTCACGAGATCGAGCTGATCGCGTCGGAAAACATCGTCAGCCGCGCGGTTCTGGAGGCGCAGGGCTCGGTGATGACCAACAAGTACGCGGAAGGCTATCCGGGTGCGCGTTATTATGGCGGATGTGAATGGGTCGATGTCGCCGAAACGCTGGCGATCGAGCGCGCCAAAAAGCTGTTCGGCGCCCGGTTTGCCAACGTCCAGCCGAACTCGGGCAGTCAGATGAACCAGGCGGTCTTTCTGGCGCTCCTGCAGCCTGGCGATACTTTCATGGGGCTCGACCTCGCTGCCGGAGGCCACCTGACACACGGCGCGCCGGTCAACATGTCCGGCAAGTGGTTCAAGGCCGCACACTACACCGTGCGGCGCGACGATCACCTGATCGATATGGACGAGGTGGCTCATCGCGCCGAGGAGGTCAAGCCGAAGCTGATCATTGCCGGCGGTTCGGCCTATTCGCGGCCGTGGGATTTCAAGCGCTTTCGCGAGATCGCCGACAGCGTCGGAGCGTATTTGATGGTGGATATGGCGCACTTCGCCGGCCTCGTCGCCGGTGGCGTGCACGCCTCACCGGTGCCGCACGCGCATGTGACAACCACCACCACCCACAAGTCGCTGCGCGGTCCGCGCGGCGGCCTGATCCTGTGCAATGATGAAGCGCTGGCCAAGAAGTTCAATTCGGCAATCTTCCCAGGCCTGCAGGGCGGCCCGCTGATGCATGTCATCGCCGCCAAGGCCGTGGCGTTCGGCGAGGCGTTGCGTCCGGACTTCAAGATCTACGCGAAAAACGTCGTCGAAAACGCTAAGGCGCTTGCCGAAAGCCTGCGTGGCCACGGCTTCGACATCGTTTCCGGAGGCACAGACAACCACCTGATGCTGGTGGACCTTCGGCCCAAGGGATTGAAGGGAAACATTTCGGAAAAGGCGCTCGTTCGCGCTGGGCTAACCTGCAATAAAAACGGCATTCCATTCGATCCCGAAAAGCCATTCGTGACATCGGGCCTGCGCCTCGGCACGCCGGCCACCACCACGCGCGGCTTCGGGGTGACCGAGTTCAAACAGGTCGGCGGCCTGATAGCGGAAGTACTCAAGGCCATCGCACAGTCGGAGGACGGCAAGGCGCCGCTGGTCGAGGCTGCCGTGAAGGAGAAGGTCAAGGCGCTGACGGATCGCTTTCCGATCTATCAGGACAGATGAACTTGCGTATGAATTTGGTGACGTTTCGAAGAGTCATCTTCTGAATTAATTTATGCGCTCATCTCCTTGAAAGTAATAAATTAATATGACGTAAGAGCGCTCAGAAACCCGGCTTCGAAGAGCCGTTTTTCGGCGATGGTAAGGTGAGTTGAGAGATGCGCTGCCCGAGCTGCAACAGTTTGGATACGCAGGTCAAGGATTCCCGGCCGACCGAAGATTCGGCCGTTATCCGGCGCAGGCGGGTCTGTATGGCATGCAATTTCCGCTTCACAACCTTTGAGCGGGTGCAACTGCGCGAACTCACGGTTATCAAGCGCAACGGCCGGCGGGTGCCGTTCGACCGCGACAAGCTGGTGCGTTCGCTGCAAATCAGCTTGCGAAAGCGGCCGGTTGAACCCGAGCGGATCGAAACCATGGTCTCGGCCATCGTCCGTGAACTTGAGAGTGGCGGTGAGGCAGAAATTTCGTCCGAAACCATCGGCGAGATCGTAATGGAACACCTGCGAAGCCTCGACGATGTGGCCTATGTGCGCTTTGCCTCGGTCTACCGCAATTTCCGCGAGGCCAAGGATTTCGAGGCAGTACTGGGCGAACTTTCCAGCGAGGACGATGCGCGGCGGGTACCGCTGCGCAAATGATCTTCCGCATTCTGGAAGAGCAGAACGGCGCTAACCTCCGGACGGAGAAGGTCGCCGACTTGCATTTCATGCAACTAGCGCTTGCGCTGGGCCATCGCAGCTTGGGCGCGAGCGCACCTAACCCGGCCGTGGGCGCCGTTATCGTGAAAGACGGGGTGATTGTCGGTCGCGGCTGGACCCAGCCTGGAGGGCGCCCGCACGCGGAGGCCGAGGCGCTGCGGCGGGCGGGGGACGCGGCACGAGGTGCGACCTTGTATGTCACGCTGGAGCCGTGTTCTCACGTTGGAAAAACGCCGCCATGCGCCGACGCCGTGATCGCAGCCGGCATTACGCGCGTTGTGTCCGCGATCGAGGATCCCACGCCCGAAGTCGCAGGGCAGGGCCATGCGCGGTTGCGGGCTGCTGGTATATCGGTGGATGTCGGACTTTGCGCGGCCGAGGCGGCTCACCATCATGCCGGGCATTTCCGGCGGGTCCGGGACAAACGCCCCCACATCATCCTTAAACTCGCGGTGTCCAGCGACGGAAAGATCGCTGCCGCCGGAGGCGTACCGGTCGCGATCACGGGCGAGGCAGCGAGGGCGCGGGCGCATCTGCTGCGGGCCCAATGCAGCGCGATTCTGGTTGGCATCGGCACCGTTCTGGCTGACGATCCTCTCCTGACCTGCCGGCTTCCCGGCATGGAAATGCGCTCGCCGCCGCGTGTGGTCCTGGATCACGCGCTGCGCATCCCGGAAAACAGCCGTCTTGTTCAGTCCGCGCGCGAAACTCCGCTTTGGATCATGACCTCGGATTTTGCCGAAACGTCAAGGGCGATGAAACTCGGCGCGGCTGGCGCGCACGTGATGCGTGTTCCGGTCGCGGCTGGAACGCCCGGGCTCGATCTCGTGGCGATTCTCCGCGCCCTCTCTGAAAGAGGGGTCAACCGGCTGATGATCGAAGGCGGAGCGCGTGTTGCGGCATCGTTTGTCGCGGCGGCGTTGGTTGACGAAGCGTGGTTGCTACGCGGTCCCGATCCGATCGGCGACGACGGTGTGGCCACCCTCGGGGCCTTGCCGCTGACCACCATTACCGGGTCACCGCAATTCAAAATGCGTGCGAGCGAGACGCTGGATCAGGACACTCTCGCGATTTACGAGCGTGTCTAAATGGAGTTACGCTAAAGCCGTCGCGCTGTCCTGGCGTCTGGCATCTACATCTTTCGGTCGCCGCGTGTGATGGTGGGGCATGACGAGCGAAGTGACGCCATTCTTTGAACCGAGCGGTCCTGCCATAACGCTCGGAAGTACTGGATTCGGAAGGTTCTGATGTTTACCGGCATAGTGACCGACGTCGGCGAGATCGAAAGTGTGACGCACACGGCGCAGAACCGGCTGCACCGAGTCCGCATCCTCTGCCACTATGATCAAACCACCATCGCAGATGGCGCCTCGATCGCTTGCAACGGCACGTGTCTGACAGTCGTTCTCTCCGGCGTCGCGGGGGGCCGGACCTGGTTCGACGTCGATGTCGGGACGGAGACGCTCGACGTGACGACCGCAAAGCACTGGGCGGCGGGAACGCGGCTCAATCTCGAACGCGCGTTGAAGATCGGCGATGAGCTTGGTGGCCACATTGTCGCGGGTCATGTCGACGGAACCGCGACCATACTGACGCGCGATGACCAACACGGCATGGCGCGTTTTGAATTCTGCGCTACCCCGAATTTAGCGCGTTTCATCGCCGCCAAGGGCTCAGTGACATTGGACGGCGTATCGCTAACGGTGAACAGCGTTCGGAACGAGGCGTTCTCGGTGCTCACTATTCCGCGCACGCTCGACCTTACCACGCTGGGCAACTGGCGCCCGGACAGCGAGGTCAATATCGAGGTCGACCTGATGGCGCGTTACGCCGCGCGCCTGAGCGAGATGAAGTGCGCTTCATCGACGGAAATATGATACGCGGGCTGCGGACCTCTTTGACAAAAAGAATACCGGGCGAGCCCGGCACGGCGAACCGGAGCATGAATGGCAGAGGCAAGGCACGCACCGCTTAAGGATCAAACAAGCGTCTCGGGCGCACATGTCTTGATCGTAGAAGCGCGGTTCTACGACGATATCCAGGATGCGTTGCTCGAAGGAGCGGTCGCCGAATTGCGATCTGCCGGCGTCCGTTATGACGTCGTCACCGTTCCGGGCGCCCTGGAGATTCCTGCGGCCATTGTCTTTGCGCTTGATGCGGCCGAGCGGAGCGGCGCGCCTTACGATGCTGTGGTCGCACTCGGGTGCGTCGTGCGGGGCGACACCATCCATTTCGAAATTGTCTCGATGGAATCTTCCCGCGCGCTGATGGATCTGTCGATGCAACGGCGGGTACCTCTCGGCAATGGCATCATCACGGTCAACACCGACGCGCAAGCGTGGGCGAGGGCGCGTGCGGGCGAATTGAACAAGGGCGGCCATGCGGCGCGGGCGGCATTGACAATGCTGCGGATTAAACGCCGATTGGCGAAGGCGTAACGGAGCGATGGCGAACATCAAGGCAGGTATCGACAGGAAGGCAAACAGGCGCGGCGCGGCACGGCTCGCCGCGGTGCAGGCGCTGTATCAGATGGAGATCAGCGGAGCGGGCATTAACGATGTCTTTGCGGAGTTCGATAGTCACTGGCTCGGCAACGAAGTCGAAGGCGACAGATATCTTCCTGCGGAGGCTGCCTTCTTTCGAGACGTGGTGGCAGGCGTGGTTCGCGATCAGGTCAGGATTGACCCATTGATCGACGATGCGTTGTCGAAGAGTTGGCCGCTGAAGCGGATCGCGGCGATCCTGCGCGCGGTGCTCCGCGCCGGCTCATATGAACTGGAGCATCGCATAGATATCCCGGCGCGGGTCGTAGTATCCGAATATGTCGATGTCGCACACGCTTTCGTCGAAAATGATGAAGCTGGTATGGTCAATGCGGTGCTTGACCAGATCGCACGCCATTTCCGCACCGCCGAGTTTACTCGCTGACGCCTATTCCGCTACGGCTGCGCATGAACCCTGACGGGTCGAAATATGTCGGTTGAGGACGATCTAATCGCTCGCTACTTCAAGCCGATCGCGACCAATCCGGGTGCGTTGGGGCTCACTGACGATGCGGCTGTCTTGCGAGGCGGCAACGACGATCTCGTGGTCACAACCGATGCTATTGTCGAAGGTGTACATTTTCGGAGCAGCGATCCGCCTGAAACGGTCGCCAAGAAAGCCTTGCGTGTCAACCTGTCCGATCTCACTGCCAAAGGTGCGACGCCCGCCGGATTCGTTCTGACCCTAGCGTTGCGTGAGCCGGATGAGAGATGGCTCTCGGCCTTCGCGAGCGGGCTTGCTGAAGACACCATCACCTTTGATTGTCCGTTGCTCGGCGGTGATACCGTCGCCACTCCGGGGCCGCTGATGATGTCCATCACTGCGTTCGGTCGCGCGCCGGTTGGTGGAATGATCTTGCGTAGCCGCGCGCAGCCCGGTGACCGTATCGTCGTCTCCGGCACGATCGGCGACGCCGCACTCGGGCTCGCCATTCTCTCAGGCAAGGTGGCGGTCGACGACGCCGCGATTCGTGAGTCGTTGATCGACCGATATCGGGTCCCGCAACCCCGCATCCCTCTCGCAGAGGCTGTCCGCCACTATGCGCGGGCGGCGATGGATGTTTCCGATGGTCTGGCTGGTGACCTCGCAAAACTTTGCATCGCGTCCGGAGTTTCGGCAATCATCGATGCAGCAGCCGTTCCACTCTCTGAAGCTGCACGCGGACTGATAGAGCAGGGGCAGACGAATTTCGTCTCCGCTGTGAGCGGCGGCGACGATTACGAGGTTTTGTGTACGATCGCGAAGGATCGCTGGGACGACTTCGCGCGGGCGGCACGAAACGTTGGCGTCGTCGTAACTCCGATCGGAGAAATCATCGCGGGCAACGCAGCTCCGAAATGGCTCGATACAAAAGGCGAGGATGTCGCGCTTCCGCGGCTTTCCTACAGCCATTTCTGAATAGTGGCGACAGCCAGCCCCACTACATACCAAAACGCCCGGCCTGGCCGGGCGTCTTGCCGTTGAAAAGAAAGACTCGTTCAGGTTCCGCTGCCGAACCGACGAGACCACCACCCCGCACGTCGCGGTCGGGTTTCGTCCGATACTTCCGGGGGAGACTGTTGCGATTCCGGTGTCGCTGCTTCCGGATGGCTTTGAATGACGGGAACGGCGGGCGATGCTTCTTGCGAGGCGAAGCTCACCTTTTCCCGTACGGTCGAGCGACGGCAAACGGCCTTCTCGGATTCCGAAACGGTCTCGCTCCTGGCCTCAGCCGTGCGGATTGTCGGTTCTGCGGTGTGCTGTTGCGGCTGAGTTTCAGCTTCGGACGGGCTGGTCTGCGTTTCTGGCGCTATCGACACAGAATCGAAGTCCGCAACCGCCTCGACGGCTTCTGATGCTGACGGAGGGTTCAACTCGTCGGAAATCGAGTCGACAGCACTCGCACCGTTGCTACCCCGGCGCCGACGACCACCGCGACGCCCACGACGACGCGGTCGCCGTTCATCTCCGTCCGGAGACTGATCGGCTCGCACCTCGCTGCCCTGCGCCGAAGAGTCCTCTCCATCAGTTTCGACGTCGTCCTCGGTCATAAAGCGTGCCGCGGCGAAATCGGCGGCAATCTGGACGCTGTCCGGACCGTCGACCGTTTGCGGAGGCTGATTGTCGCTCGTTTCGCCAGAGCGTTCACGCCGAGGCCGGCGTCGCCTGCGCTTGCGGCCGTCACCCTCGGTTTCACCGCCCGCCGGTTCATCAGCGCGAGTCTCGGCGTCGTCGGCCACGATCTCCGTTTCCACATCGACCGGCTGCTCGTCTTCATGGACCTCTTCGGCCTGCGGCGGGTCTATGGCGAGTTGCGTGGCCAGCAGCGCTTTTGCCGCCTCCAGGGTATGCACCTGCTCGCCGCGATCAATGACGAAGGATTGTTGACCCGCGAGCGAGGGGTCGGCGACCAGGGAGAGACCAACTTTGAAGCTGTGTTCGAGGGCGCGCAGATGTCCTCGCTTCTGATTGAGCACATACAACGCAACGTTAATGCGCGTCCGCACGACAAGGTTGTGCGTCGCTCCTTTTATCAAAACTTCCTCAAGGCTGCGCAACAACTGCAACGCCACCGACGGAACCGAGCGGACATGGCCGGTGCCGCCGCAGTGCGAGCAAGGCTCTGTCGAACTTTCCAGCATACTGGCGCGGATTCGCTGGCGCGACATTTCCAGAAGACCGAAGTGCGAAATGCGACCGACCTGGATGCGCGCGCGATCGTAGCGCAGACACTCGCTCAGCTTACGCTCCACCGCGCGGTTGCTTCGCTTCTCGTCCATGTCGATGAAATCGATGACGATCAGACCGGCGAGATCACGCAGTCGCAACTGTCGGGCGACTTCCTCGGCAGCTTCCAGATTGGTCTTAAGCGCGGTATCCTTGATGTGATGTTCGCGGGTCGAGCGACCTGAGTTGACATCGATCGATACCAGCGCCTCGGTTTGGTTGATGACGATGTATCCACCGGAGCGAAGCTGCACCGTCGGCAGGAACATCGCGTCCAGTTGGCTCTCGACGCCCATCCGCGAAAACAAGGGCTGGCAGTCGCGATACTGCTTCACTGCCCGGACGTTGGATGGCATCAGCATCTTCATGAAATCGCGCGCTTCATGATAGCCGGCTTCACCGGCCACCTGGATTTCGTCGATTTCCTTGCTGTAGAGATCGCGGAGGGAGCGCTTGATAAGCGAGCCTTCCTCGTAAACAAGTGTCGGAGCCTGGGACCGCAAGGTCATATCTCTTACGGTTTCCCACATGCGGATCAGATACTCGAAATCGCGCTTGATCTCCGGCTTGGTGCGCGAAGCGCCAGCGGTGCGCAGGATGACTCCCATTCCCTCGGGGACATCGAGATCCTGTACCACCTCCTTCAGCCGCGAACGGTCTTGCGCCGAGGTGATCTTGCGACTGATGCCGCCGCCGCGGGCCGTATTGGGCATCAGCACCGCATATCGGCCGGCCAGCGATAGATAGGTCGTCAGTGCGGCGCCCTTGTTACCGCGCTCCTCCTTGACCACCTGGACCAGCATGACCTGGCGACGCTTGATGACTTCCTGGATTTTGTACTGACGGCGCGGCCGGTAACCCCGCTCCGGCACCTCCTCGAGAGCATCATCGCCGCCGACGGATTCAACCTGCTCCTCTTCTTCGTCATCGTCACTATCATCATCTTCCGTGCGATCGTCGACGCGAGCTTCGTCCCCATGGAATCCGACCTCATGAGGATGGCCGCCGGCATAGTCACCATTCTCACGATCGTGAACTTCATTGTGCGCTTCATCAGTGGAAACGGCCGGTCCGGTGTGATCGTTTTGAGCGCTATCGTCAGCAAGCGGGTCGACGCCGGTCGCGTGACCCGGTGCTATCGGGGCCGGGTCTTCATCCGATGAAGCCGCGACCAGATCCTCACTAGAGCCCTCCTGAATTTCGTCGCGATGCTCGCGGACCACATCGTCGGAGTCGAGCGCGCCAGCGAAGTCATGCGACTCCTGTAAGTTGTCGGCATTGTTTAGAGAGCTTGATCCAATGTCGTGCGCAGGCGCGCGTGCGTGATCGCGCTGTATGGCGTCGTCGGCTCCGTCATCCGCGTCGGGATGATCATGATGTTGCCCGAGTTGATCGCCCACTGCTGTTTCATCAGACGGCGAGTCAGACTGTGTCGCGTCTATCCCCGCGACCTCCCCATCCTCGACGATGGCGCTTTGCACGCGTTCGCCGTGATCGCGCCGACGGGCGTTGCGATGCCGCGAACGGCGGCGATTGGGGCGATCTTCGGGTTCTTCCTCTGCCTCGCGATGAGCACGCTCGTCGGCTTCGATCAGCGCCTGACGATCGGCGACCGGAATTTGATAATAGTCAGGATGGATTTCGCTGAACGCCAGGAAACCGTGCCGATTTCCTCCGTATTCGATAAACGCGGCTTGCAGCGAAGGCTCAACCCGGGTGACCTTGGCCAAATAGATGTTGCCACGCAGTTGTTTGCGTTGAGCTGATTCGAAATCAAATTCCTCGACGCGGTTGCCGCGGACCACCACCACCCGGGTTTCTTCCGGGTGGGTGGCGTCGATCAACATTTTGTTGGGTTTGTTGGACATTTTGAAGCTCTTGGGGGCGGAGGGCGCATGGCACGGCGCGCGCATCTCGCGCGGCCGGGTAACGCAACGGTCCACCTGATTCGGGGGTGAGGGGAAGGCTGCGACGCGATCTGGAACGCCGTGCCGACCCTGATCCCGACGAGACGCCATGCGCGAAGTCTTCACTTCGCCTCGGTGCGGTCTTTGCGGAAAAAATGGTCAGCTTTTCAGTATGGCGCATCAGGCGTCAGCCCGTCTGAACAGGTTGGCGGCAAAAACACCGCCGCGTATCTATCTCGCTGCCGGACCGACGCGGCGCCAAAGCGCCTTGTCGGTTGTCGTACCGCGTGGCCACAGGCCGGGACAATCGGTTACGACCTCTCCAAGCTGCCCCCAGGTGCAAATGGTAACCTGGGACCGGATCCCTCCCAAACCTGAAAAACACCTCTTCAATTCGGCCGCGCGCTGCGCTGGCTGTGTGGAGGGATCAGGAAACGCCGGAACTTCGAACAATCTGAAGCCCTAACGCTGCACCGGGAAGCTGAACGCGACACAACCGTGAGTTTAACCGTCAGCATTAACTTACATACGTGGATTGCCTGTCGCTTGCAAGGGACCGTGTCGTCATCCGGCAAGTCTTCCGAGCAATAACGGGGTATCGGATTAAGTCCGGATTAACCGTACTGTATCTATTGTGATTAAAAGCAGCTCGGAGGCATGGGTTCGTTGGCGGGCCGCGCAAATCTGCGAATCGTCTGGCTATGCGCCATAGCGTTACTTGCTCCCGGCGCGGCTTCGTTTGCCGCCGGGAACGAACCCGTCCGCCCGGAGATCGCCGGTGATTTTCCGGTCGCCTCCGAAGTGAGACTCGCGGGCGATCTGAATCAGACCCGCTTCATTCTCGATCTCGACAAGAAGATCGATATTCACGCCTTTCTGCTGACTGATCCTTATCGGGCCGTCATCGATATTCCCCAAGTCAGTTTTCGCCTTGCGCCCAAAGCCGGGGAAACCGGACGCGGCCTGATAAAGGCGTTCCGCTACGGTCTGGTTATGCCGGGCGGATCGCGGATTGTCTTCGATCTCGCAGGACCTGCGAAAATCCAGAAGGCTTACGTGCTCGACGCTGCGAACGGTCAGCCCTCCCGCCTGGTCGTCGAACTGGAGGCTGTCGACCGTGCTGCATTCAACGGCCTATTGGCGAGATCGAGCAGCCCGGAACCGGCGAAGGATGCCGATTCTTCAGGGTCCATCCCAGGTACGCCCGGCCTGACCGGGCTCGCGGACGGGCGCCTCGTGGTTGTAATCGATCCCGGCCATGGCGGAATTGATAATGGAACCCACGCTTCAACCGGAGAGGCCGAAAAAGATCTGGTGCTGGCATTTGCGTCAGCGTTGCGCGACCGCATAGAGCAGGGCGGCAAATACCGTGTTGTCATGACGCGGACGAACGACACGTTCGTCCCGCTGGGCGATCGTTTGCGCGTCGCCCGCAACAACCGCGCTGCATTATTCGTGTCGATTCATGCCGACGCATTGCCGCGTCACGAGGGTGATGCGCAAGGCGCAACGATATACACACTGTCGGACAAGGCATCGGACCGCGAAGCGGAACGACTGGCCGAAGCCGAAAACAAGGCGGATGCCATCGGCGGTGTCGATCTGACTGAGGAGCCGACCGAGGTGGCCGATATCCTGATCGACCTTGCGCAACGGGAAACACGCACGTTTTCCAATCGCTTCGCCCAGTTGTTGATGAGTGAGATGAAAACCTCCGCGCGGATGCATAAGCACCCGCTGAAGTCAGCCGGATTCAGGGTGCTGAAGGCTCCCGATGTGCCGTCGGTGCTGGTTGAACTCGGTTACGTTTCGAACAAGGCAGATCTTCGCCAAATGACCTCGGAAGAGTGGCGTTCCAGGACGGTCCGTTCGGTCGCGAAGGCCGTCGAGACATTCCTTGCAAAAAGAATGGTGTCAGTCGCTCCGGCCGACTGAGGCGAAAAGTGGCGCGCTAAAGGTTAGAAGCCCTAGTTTGGCCACAGCCGCCGCCCTATAGAAAAGTCGTCGTAAGTTCGCAGAATCGGTCAGAACCGGCATACTCATCCGGCAGATGCTTCGGCCAACGAAAGCTCCGCCCGGCGACAAGGCTTGCAGCCGATATCGTCAAGCCCCGGCAACGAAACGGACATTCAACAATGCGCTTGCTGCTGCGATTCACGGGCTTTCTGTTTGCAGCGGGAACCATCCTGTTTCTGGTCGGGGTCGCGGCAGTAGCGGGATTGATCTGGCATTTTTCCAAAGATCTGCCGGACTATTCCCAGCTTCAGAATTATGAGCCCCCCGTGATGACGCGTGTCCATGCGTCCGATGGTTCGCTGCTCGGCGAATACGCGAAGGAGCGGCGGCTCTATCTGCCGATACAGGCAGTGCCGAAGTTGGTCATCAACGCGTTCTTGGCTGCGGAGGACAAGAATTTCTATGAACATGGCGGCATCGATTACCAAGGGATGCTGCGTGCGGCGCTGCTTTATGCTCAGAATTACGGTAGCAACAGGAGACCGCAGGGTGCCTCCACGATCACCCAACAGGTTGCCAAAAACTTTCTTCTGACCAATGAAGTTTCCTTTGCCCGCAAGATCAAGGAAGCGTTGCTGGCGATGCGTATCGAGCGCGCCTATTCCAAGGACAAGATCCTCGAGCTGTATCTGAACGAGATTTACCTCGGTCTTGGCGCCTACGGCATCGCGGCTGCTTCGCTCGTGTACTTCGACAAGTCAGTCAATGAATTGACCGTTGCCGAAGCTGCATATCTCGCGGCTCTACCCAAGGCACCCTCGACGCTGCACCCCGTCAAGAACCGAGACCGCGCGATCGAACGACGCGACTATGTCATCGACCGGTTGCTGGAAAACGGCTGGGTCAACCAGGCCGACGCGGAAAAGGCTCGCAAGCAGCCGCTGATCGTCACGAGCCGAACCAACCTGGCACATACCTTCGCCGGCGAATATTTCGCTGAGGAGGTACGGCGCGACCTGTTCGAGCGCTATGGCGAAAAGAAGCTCTACGAAGGGGGGTTGTCGGTCCGGACGACGCTCGACCCGGAATTGCAGGTGATAGCGCGCAAGACCATGGCAAATGGCCTCGTCACGTATGACGAGGCTCAGGGCTGGCGCGGTGCGATAAGCAAGCTCGACATCTCCGGCGATTGGGGCGTGAAGCTCGCCGAGGTCAAATCACTCTCCGATATCTCGCCGTGGCGATTGGCGGTCGTGCTCGAGTCCGACGACAAGTCCGCGCGGATCGGCTTCCAGCCCGGGCGCGAACTTGGCGGCGCCGTAAGCAAAAAGCGGCAAACGGGCCTGATTACGCTTGAAGGGGTAAAGTGGGCCAAGGCTGCATCCGGGTCGATGCGAGGCCGTACGCCGACAAAGGTGTCACAAGTGCTTTCGCCCGGTGATGTGATCTATGCCGACCCCCTGATTGCAAAGGACGGCAAGATCGTCGAGGGGGAATACCGGTTGCGCCAATTGCCCGAAGTATCCGGCGCGATGGTGGCGATGGATCCGCGGACCGGCCGTGTGCTGGCAATGGTCGGCGGCTTTTCCTTCGATCAAAGCCAGTTCAATCGCGCCACGCAGGCCTACCGGCAGCCTGGATCCTCATTCAAGCCGCTCGTCTATTCCTCCGCGCTCGACAACGGCTATACGCCTTCGACAGTCGTAGTCGATGCGCCGATCGAGATCGATCAGGGTCATGGCTCAGGCGTTTGGCGTCCGGAAAACTACTCCAAGGAAAAATATTACGGGCCACAAACGCTTCGAAATGCGCTGCGGCTCTCGCTCAACACCGTTACGGTCCGTTTGGCGCAGGATATCGGCATGCCGCTGATAGGCGAATATGCAAAGCGCTTCGGGGTTTACGACGAGCTGCCGAACTATCTGTCCTACGCACTAGGAGCAGGCGAGACCACGGTTCTGCGCATGGTGACGGCGTATTCGATGTTCGATAATGGCGGCAGGCGGGTGAAGCCTACCCTGATCGACCGCATTCAGGATCGCTACGGTCACACCATGTACAAGCACGACACGCGAGAGTGCGGCGGCTGCGATGCGCCGGAAGGCTGGAAGAACCAGTCTGAACCTCAGCTGATCGACCACCGCGAGCAGGTGCTGGATGCAATGACAGCTTATCAGATCACCTCAATGATGGAGGGCGTGGTGCAGGCCGGCACCGCTACGGTCATGCGCGATCTGGGCAAGCCGATCGCCGGTAAAACCGGCACCACCAACGACCAGAAGGATGCCTGGTTTATTGGATTCTCACCTGACCTCGTCGTCGGCATCTATGTCGGGTACGACAAGCCGCGCAATCTCGGCCGTCAAGCGACGGGCGGACATCTGGCGGCTCCGATCGCACATGATTTCATGAAGGTTGCGCTTGCCGACAAGCCCGCTACTCCGTTCCGCATTCCTGCCGGCATCAAGCTGGTTCGCGTCGATTCCAAGACGGGTATGCGCGCAGGGCCAGGTAGTAGCGGCAAGACGATCCTTGAGGCTTTCAAGCCTGGCACCGCGCCTCCCGACAATTACTCTGTGATCGGTGTGGCTGATGCAAACGGACGCGAGCCACAGCCGCTGCCCGACGCGGACCGCAGCTTGTTCCGGCCCGGCACCGGAGGACTTTACTAGATCCCGTTCGACTTTTGCTCGCAGTCTTTCCGGTTTGTTCATGCTCTACACGATTGCGCTTTGCGACCTTCGCAGCTAAATCACCAACCATCGTTGATGGTGTGAGCCGCAGAGAAAACCATGCGCGCTGAAATCGAAAGACTTGTCGAAGAGATCAAGCAGTCGGTCGGGCTGCTGAGGAGGCATCTTTGACGTCGAGACATCGACCGCGCGTCTGGCGGAGCTGAACAAGCTCGCTGAGGATCCAGATCTCTGGAACGATCCCCAGAAGGCCCAGAAACTGATGCAGGAACGAACCTCCTTGGAGGATTCGCTGACCGGTATCGGCAACGTCGAGCGTGAACTCGAGGACCAGATCGGCATGATTGAACTCGGCGAGGCCGAGAATGATCAGGCCGTCGTCAACGAATCCGAAAACGCTCTAAAGACCCTCAAGAAGGAGGTCGCCCGCCGCGAGCTCGAAGCCTTGCTTTCGGGAGAGGCGGATCGCTTCGATACCTATCTCGAGGTTCATGCCGGCGCGGGCGGTACCGAAAGTCAGGACTGGGCGCAGATGCTTCTGCGCATGTATGCACGTTGGGCGGAGAAGCGCGGTTTCAAGATCGAGTATCTGGAAGAAACGCCTGGCGAAGAGGCTGGTATCAAATCAGCGACGATCCAGGTTAGCGGGCACAACGCCTATGGCTGGCTCAAGACCGAAGCGGGCGTGCATCGTCTCGTGAGAATCTCCCCGTTTGATTCCAACGCGAGGCGTCATACGTCGTTTTCAAGCATAGCGATCTTCCCGGTTGTCGACGACAGCATCAAGATCGACATCAAGGAATCGGACGTCCGCACCGATACCATGCGCTCCGGCGGAGCGGGTGGACAGCATGTCAACAAGACTGAATCGGCGGTGCGGCTGACACACGTCCCGACAGGAGTCGCGGTGGTTTGTCAGGCCGGGCGTTCACAGCACAAGAATCGCGCGCAGGCTTGGGACATGCTCCGGGCGAGACTCTACGAGATTGAACTCAAGAAGCGGGAAGAGCAGGCCGCCGCTGATCAGGCCGCCAAGACCGACATCGGCTGGGGCCATCAGATCAGATCGTACGTCTTGCAGCCCTACCAGATGGTGAAGGATCTCCGAACGGGAGTGCAAACGTCAGACACTTCGGGCGTGCTCGATGGCGACCTCGACGAATTCATGGCAGCGACGCTGGCCCAGAGAGCTTTTGGTAGCACGCCTGGTGCCATTGAAGACGTCGATTAAAGCATTTTCGAGCGAAGTATGTTCTCGGGTTTGACCCGAGAATTGATACCGGTTCGCGTGAAGAAAACGCGCCGGAGTGACGATTGGCTCGCTCCATGAAATTGCTGCACCGTTTCGCTCTTGTCGCTCGGCGCCTCGGCTGACCTGAGCCAAGCCACCGGATCAGACGACATGATCGTCGACAAAATTCTCGTCAAAACCGTGCATACGAAAGGCCCATTGGAGGCCGACTACACCGCCCTTGATAGGCTGAATCAGCCATAGCGCCATGAGCAGCGTCATAGGCAAATAGATCGCCCATTGAACCGCCAGCGGCGGCGAAAACTCCTTCTCGATCAGCAACGCAAGCGGTACCACGATGTGGCCGACGACGACGATGACAAGATAGGCGGGCAGGTCGTCGGCACGCTGCGGGGTAAAATCCAGACCGCATTCCGAGCAGGTGTCGGCGGTTTTCAGAAAGGCACGAAAAAGTTTGCCTTCGCCGCATCTCGGGCAGCGGCAGAACAAGCCGCGCCTCACCGCGGCCCAGGCGTCGCGTTTCTCGCCTTCCCGGGTCCAGGTTTTGGCGGCTGTGCTCGCGGGATCTGGAGGAAGCGCCGTCATGATTTGCCCTTCTTCGGTTTGCCAGCCTTGCTCTTGCCCGGCTTGCGCGACGTCTTGCGCGGTTTGTGGCCTGGATGGCCCTTCAATTGGACTTCAGGATGACGCGCGTCCCGACCACGCTGCGCCTTTGTTTTCCGTCCAGCGCGCGCGCGGAGGGAGCGCGACCCTACCTGAGCTCCGGACAAGAGTTCGAAACGCAGAGCGCCAGCCAAGGGTACAGCTTCTACCAAACGAACCTCGACCACGTCACCCAGCTTGTGCATGGAACCGCTGCGTGAACCGACCAGTGCATGACGGGTCTCGTCGTACTTGAAGTATTCGGTGCCCAACGAGCGGATCGGGATCAGCCCATCGGCGCCCGTATCGGTCAGTTTCACGAAAAGGCCGGCGCGGGTCACACCGGAAATACGGGCCTCGAAAATATTGCCGATGCGATCGGCAAGAAAATGCGCGATCAGGCGGTCGGCGGTCTCGCGTTCAGCCTTCATGGCGCGACGCTCGGTAACGGAAATACGCGCCGCGATTTCAGCCAGCGTCTCGGCGGTCTCGGAATCCGGCAATGCGCCGTCGCCAAGGCCCAGCGCCCGGATTAGGGCGCGGTGCACGATCAGGTCTGCATATCGCCTGATCGGGGATGTGAAATGCGCGTAGCGCCGTAGGTTGAGACCGAAGTGGCCATAGTTTTCCGCCGAATATTCAGCCTGCGCCTGCGAACGAAGAACCACTTCGTTCACCAGCGACTCCGAGTCATGGCCTTTGACGTGGTCGAGTACCCGATTGAACAGCTCAGGTCTCAGCGCGCCGCTCTTGGCGAAGGACAGATCAAGCGTTCTCAGAAATTCACGAAGGTTGTGAACTTTCTCCACCGTCGGTTCGTCATGAACACGATAAATCAGCGGCAGTTCTTTCTTTTCCAGCATCTCGGCTGCGGCGACATTTGCAAGGATCATGAACTCCTCGATGAGTCGATGCGCCTCGAGTCGATCCGGTACGATCACACGATCGACCGTTCCGTCATTTTTCAGCAAAATCTTGCGCTCGGGTAATTCAAGATCCAGCGGATCGCGCTCATCGCGCGCCCGCTTCACCAGCGCATAGGCAGCGTAGAGCGGTTTCAGGATCGGTTCGAGCAGAGAGCTGGTAATGTCATCGGGGTTGCCGTCGATCGCGGCTTGCACCTGCGCATAATTCAGCTTTGCCGCCGAGCGCATCAGGATACGATGAAAGGTGTGCGAACGTTTGCGTCCGTCGGGACCGATCACCATGCGTACGGCAAGCGCGCCGCGCTCTTTGCCCGGGATCAGGGAGCAAAGATCATTAGAAATGCGCTCCGGCAGCATCGGGACCACGCGATCGGGGAAATAGACCGAATTCCCGCGCTTCAGCGCATCTTGATCCAGCGCCGATTCAACCCGCACATAGTAAGCAACGTCGGCAATGGCGACGGTGACGATGGCGCCGCCCTTGTTATTTGGATCGTCGTCTGGCGTGGCGTGAACCGCGTCGTCGTGATCTTTCGCATCGGGCGGATCGATGGTGACGAGCGGTAGCTGGCGCCAGTCTTCGCGTCCTCGTGGCGTTACGAGCTTCGCAGCGTCTGCTTCGCGGAGCGCAGCCGGCGAGAACGCTTGAGGGATGTCATGAGCGTGGATCGCGATCAGACTGATGGCCTTTTCGGTCGCGAGCGAACCAAGCCGCTCTTTCACCTTGCCTGAAGCAAGCCCGAAGCCGCGAGTACGCACGAGTTCGACACTCACGAGATCGCCGTCCTTCGCGCCGGCGCTGTCGGCTTCCGCGATGTTCAATTCGCGCCCGGCCTGCTTCTTGTCGACCGGCACGAGGCGTCCACCGCCTTGGGGCAAGGCGCGATAGACGCCAAGTATACGCGCACGGGTGTTATCGATCACCCTGATGACACGAGCACGATAGCGTGCGGATTCGGTGGGCTCCATCGCTTCGATGCGCAGTAGCGCGCGGTCGCCGACACCAGCCACCGTGCCGGGCTTCGCGCGGCGCGGCACATGGATGAGGATCTTCGGCGCGGGCGTCGCTTCCTCGTCCCATTCGGCAGGTGTGGCAATCAGCTCGCCGTCGCTATCGCGTCCCGTAATATCTGCCACCAGCGTCGGCGGCAGCGTTTCCGGCTGACGCAGCTTGCGACCCCGTTTAACGATCGTGCCGTCGTCCGCGAGATCACGCAGGATCTGCTTGAGTTCGGCGCGATCGGCATTCTTCAAGCCGAACTCGTGCGCGATCTCGCGCGTCCCCGCCCGGCCGGGGTGTGCACGGATGAAGGCGACGATAGTCTCGCGGTCCGGAAAATCCCTGGCGCGCGGTTTGCTCACGTCAGCCGTTCTTGCCAGCGCTCTTTTTTACGGCCGTATTCACAGGGTTGGGCGGCTGCTTGGCCGCGGCAATCGAACCACGTGCTTTGCTCACAGCCTCAGATTTCGGCTTCGCCGGAGCCTGTTTCGAAGTTGTCTTTTTGGCCGTTTTTTTTGCTGCCGCGCCAGCCTTGCCGGCCTTTTCAGTTTGCGCGGACTTGGTTTTCTTCGCTGCGCGTTTCGGCTTGCCGCCACCCTTGGCGGCGCGTTCGTCGATCAACGCGATGGCCTCCGGCAGGGTGATGGTGTCGGGGGTCTTGTCGTTTGGAATCGTGGCGTTGATGCCGCCTGCCGTAACATAGGCGCCATAACGTCCGCTCTTCACCGCGACAGTGCCGAGTGTCGGGTGCTCACCGAGGGGCTTGCCGGGATCGGCGCCGAAGCGCCGACTCGGCCCCTTGGCGACTTTCTCCGCGATCAGCGTCACCGCGCGGTTGAGACCGATGTCGAACACCTCGTCGCCGGCTTCGAGGCTCGCATAGGTCTTTTCATGCCGGACGAACGGACCGAAGCGGCCGATGCCTGCCGTGATCGGCGCGCCGGTCTCCGGATGCTTGCCGATCTCACGCGGAAGCGAAAGCAGCTTCACTGCAAGGTCCAGCTCCATATCGGCGGGTGACGTGTTTTTCGGGATGCCTGCGCGCTTCGGCTTCTCGCCGTCGGCATAGTCGCCGGCCTCGCCAAGCTGGATGTAAGGTCCGAAGCGGCCGGACTTCACCGCGACATCGAGACCGCTCTCTGGATCCTTACCGAGAACGCGGTCGCCGCCGGCATCGCCATCGGCGGCGAGGGGACGAGTATAGCGGCACTCGGGATAGTTGGAGCAGCCGACGAAAGCGCCGAACTTTCCGGCCTTGAGGTTCAGTTTTCCGGTGCCGCAGGTGGGGCACTGGCGCGGATCGCCGCCATCTTCGCGCGGTGCATAGATGTGCGGTCCGAGCATATTGTCGAGCACATCGAGCACTTCGGAAACGCGGACATCCTTAATTTCATTGACCACGCCGATGAAGTCATCCCAGAAATCCTTCAGGACCTGCTGCCATGATACTTCGTTGTTCGAAATGCGATCGAGCTGTTCTTCGAGATTGGCGGTGAAGTCGTACTCGACATAGCGCGCGAAGAAATTTTCCAAAAATGCAACGACAACGCGGCCCTTGTCTTCGCCATAGAGCCGTTTTTTCTCGAGTTTCACGTAGCCGCGATCCTTGAGCACCTGCAGGATCGATGCGTAGGTCGAAGGCCGCCCGATACCGAGCTCCTCCATGCGCTTGACCAGCGAGGCTTCCGAGAAGCGCGGCGGGGGTTCCGTGAAATGCTGGGTGACGCTGAGGTTCTCGCGTTTCAGCGCTTCGCCTTCGCTCATGGCGGGAAGGCGACGGCCGTCCTCGTCTTCCTCATCGTCGCGGCCTTCCTGATAAAGCGCCAGGAAGCCATCGAACTTGATGACTTGGCCGCTGGCTCGCAACTCCAGCGTGCGCGCACCAGCCCGAGCCGCGATGTCGACGGTGGTCCGCTCCAGCTCTGCTGATTCCATTTGGCTCGCGATGGTCCGGATCCAGATCAGCTCATAAAGCCTGGCCTGATCGGCATCGAGACGACGCTTCATGTCCGCAGGACGGCGCGACAGGTCAGTTGGCCGGATCGCCTCATGGGCTTCCTGCGCGTTCTTGGCCTTGGTCTGATACTGGCGCGGTGCGTCCGGAACGTAGGCGTTGCCATAATCCTCGCCGATCACCTTGCGCGCCTGCGTGATCGCCGAGCCGTCGATCTGTACGCCGTCGGTTCGCATGTAAGTGATGAGGCCGGTGGTCTCGCCGCCGATGTCGATGCCTTCATAGAGCCGTTGCGCGATCCGCATCGTATGCGCTGGCGCGAAGCCGAGCTTGCGACTGGCCTCCTGCTGCAGCGTCGAGGTGGTGAAGGGCGCCTGCGGATTGCGGCGCGCCGGCTTGGCCTCGACGGTCGACACGGTGAAGTTGGCGGCCTCGATCGCCTTCCTGAAATCTTCGGCCTCGGCACCCGATCCGATGTCGAGCCGCTGAATTTTCTTGCCGTCAGCGCCGACGAGGCGGGCTTCGAAGGCATCGCCGCGCGGCGTCGCCAGGGTCGCAATTAGCGACCAGTATTCGCGCGGGACGAATTTCTCGATCTCGAGCTCGCGGTCGCAGACCAGCCGCAAGGCGACTGATTGCACCCGGCCGGCCGAGCGCGCGCCGGGCAGCTTGCGCCACAGCACCGGGGAGAGAGTGAAGCCGACCAGATAGTCGAGCGCACGCCGCGCCATGTAGGCATCCACCAGCGCGCCGTCGATCTGGCGCGGGTTTTTCATGGCGTCGGTAACGGCTTGCTTGGTGATGGCATTGAAGACGACGCGCTCGATCTTCTGGTCCTTCAGCGCGCGCTTTTGCTTGAGCACCTCGAGCACATGCCAGGAGATCGCTTCGCCCTCACGATCAGGGTCGGTGGCGAGAATGAGCTTGTCGGCCCCCTTGAGCGATTTGGCGATGTCGTTGAGTCGACCGGCTGCCTTCGGATCGACCTCCCAGATCATCTGGAAATTGGCATCGGGATCAACCGATCCATTTTTGGCTGGAAGGTCCCGAACGTGGCCGAAAGACGCTAACACCTCATAGGAAGCTCCCAGATATTTGTTGATCGTCTTCGCCTTTGCGGGCGACTCAACAATGACGATATTCATGTTCTTCCAATATCTTATTGATAAATTTCAAACCGATTCGCGAGAGGCTCGTCGGCTGTTTCGGGGCGAACATGGGTGCAGCATGGCCTTAAGTCAAATAGACTTGTGTGAAAACCTATCCTCTCGATTACACCTAGAAATTGTATTATATCTATAATATAAACCTATAGTTGTTTTTATCGTGAAGGGTAATGGCGCTGGATGCAGCTGCCACCTGGCATGATGAGAGGAGTTTTCGGGGGATGAGGGGACGACCAAACCGGAACGAGAAATCTAGCGATCACGAGCCGCGCTTGGGCGAAACCGCGGGCGAAGGTGGTCCGGACGAGGCCGCGCGCTATCTGGCGGTTGCGGTTGCCGATCTTGGACTAATTGCCCGGCGTCATGGGCTGGATACCCTCGGCTTCCTCCTCGATATGGCGCAGATGGAGGCCGAAGATATCGTCCGACTCCGTGCTGGACGCGAGGGACGCTGAAGGAAGCGATTAATGGACGGCTCAAGTTTTCCGGTATCGCAAGCTCGGTCTGAAGTTCCGAGCTTTCTAAAATGGGACAAACGAGCGGTCCGAGCATGCCCCCGAAACCCGGAAGATGCCCTAGTATAGAGCGGATCGCAACGCCGGCTGGCTTCCCGGAATGGCGCGCTTCGCAGCGCTTGCATCGATTGAAATCGATTGCACATTGTCCTCGATAGGACGACCCGTCCCGACCACTGGTTGGGCTTGCGTGGGTAGAGGAACAGCTGTCCGGAACGGCACTGCGGATTTTTCCTGAAGCGCGAAAAAATTCTGTCCAGAAACGAAAAACCTGTCGGTGGCGTTGTCAGTGGCGACCGTCGGTTTGCGCGGCCAGACGGCTCTTTCCTGCAACAGCGGTCCGGCACCGCGAACGAAGCGCTGCGACCGGTCGAAAACCTCTGGCAAAAGAACAAGCTGTTTTTGGTTTAGGTGCGAGTCCCAGATCGCCGAAGCGGGGAGGGTGCCGACGTTGGCAAAACTGAAAGCCGGAGCTTCTTGCCTATGCGCGATCGCGACCGTTACCGGCGCAGGACGCATCCGCCAATCTTGCGGCTCCGTGGTCGTCTTCAGTTGGTTCGGCGTGGCCGGCACCACGTGAACAATGCGGTAGCCTCGCTCCTTCAGCGTTCGGAGGATTCTGGGCAGCGCAGCTACCGTCCGCGCCTGGATATCGTGCAATAGCAGAATGCCTTTACGCTTGGCTTCGATCCGGCTGATTGCGAGTTGATAGACGCGCTCGGCCGAGATGTGCCGCCAGTCGTCCGCCGGGAAATCAGCACTCCAGACCTGAATGCCATTGGAAGCCAGGTAATCCTCGACACCCTTCGCCCGCAGCAGACCGGGAATGCGCATGAATGGCGCCACAGCCGCAGGATCGCTCAGTGCGGCTGCAGCGGAAGCGATTCCGTCGTCGATTTCTTGCCGAGCGCGTTCGATCGGCATCCGATTCATGCTGAGCAGATGATTCTGCGAATGGGTGCCGATAGAATGCCCAGCCGCAAGCACTCTGCGGAGATACTGCGGGTAGTTGCGCGCCATCTGCCCGACTGTGAAGAAGGTCGCCTTCACGCACTCACGCGCAAGGATATCGAGAACCTGCTGGCTGTGGGGCGGCAATGGGCCGTCATCGAAGGTCAGCACCACCTCGTGATCGCGAAGTGGCAACGTTTCCTGATACTGCATGGTGCCGACACGGGGATGTTCCCGGGGGTCCACCACCAGGGTCCGAAAAGTTCCGAGGGCATTGGAATTGCCGGGACAATCGCCGGCTATAGCCGGAAATGCCGTGAGGTCGAGGGTGGCGGCGAGCAGACCGAGCCAAAGAATCCACTGCGGCCTCTGCCGGCCTCCTTTTAATATCCGTACCATCCAGAACACCTTCGCGCATCCATTCCGGCCGAAACTACGGGCCGCCGATGAACGCGACCTTAACTCATCAGCCGGTGGAACGGGCCATTTGGCGGGAACTATCACGCTCACGCCAATAATCGTACCAATGCGCTCGGAGCCTGCTGCGGCTTGAGGTCGGTGATCTGGCGGGTCTTCAAGCACCCGTCGGCGTTCACGTTCTTGGGCCTTTCGGCTTCGTAACAACATGCACCACGCGGTAGCCATTGTCGCGCATGTATTTCAGAAAATCTGGCAGCATGGCAGCGGTTTGCGCACGGGTATCGTGAAACAGGATGATGCCTTTCCGCGCGGCCGTCAGCCGGCTGGTAATCAGCTTCAATTCATCCGTCGGAGTCATCGGTCGCCAATCGCTGGCCCAAAAATCGGCGCCGAACACAACGATCCCCCTGGCTTGCAGCATTTCGAGCAGTTCGGGCGTGGATTCGAAGTACGGAAAGCGGAAAAACCGCGTGTCGGGGACACTCGTCGCCTTGCCGTTGAGGGCGGCTTCGTCAGCGGATATCCCACGGTCGATGTTGTCTCTGGCGGCTGCAAAAGTCATCGCATTGAGATGGGGATGCGACCAGCTGTGGTGTCCCAGCGTATGGCCATTCGTTGCGGCATTCTTAATGAGGCCCGGCGACGCCTGCGAATTCCTGCCGACCTGGAAAAAGGTCGCACGGACGCATTCGCGAGCGAGCGCAGCCAGAATCCGCGGTGTTGTCGCAGCCGGCCCGTCGTCGAAGGTGAGGACCACTTCCTTGTCGTCGAGCGGAAGCGTTTGAGGAAAGCTCTTGAGGCCGACACGGGGATACTTGGCTGCATCGACCTCGAGAATACGCGAAGTGCCGAGGGTTCCCTGGCGCGGGCAGTCGCTGGCCCATGCAGAAGTGGTCCATGCCACAAAAAAGAGAAGCGTAACCCTCAGTAGTATGCTCATAGCGCTGTTCCGACCAACCGTATGTCATCGTCTGCACGTGTACCTACGTTCGTTATAGCCTTTGCTGATCGCCGGGGCGATGGTCCTGCTGTTCACTCGGACTTAACGCACATCACCGACGATCCTGCGAATCGGAGGATGATAATGCAGCGCTTGCGTTTGAAAGCGGACGGCCGGATCGTGGAAATCCGCGATGGGAAAGAGTTTCCGCTTGCGCCGTCCATGCCGGTCGCGAGTGCCGCTCCGAACCGCGTTGCAAAGTCTGCGCCGGCCGCGGCATCCTCGGCTACGGAGCCAGAGGTCAGAAGCCTGCGTCAACGGGCGCGTTTGACACAGGTCGAATTCGCGGCGCGACTGGGCGTTCCGGTTGAAACCATCCGGAACTGGGAGCAGGGCAAGCGGATGCCGCGCGGACCCGCACGCGCACTTCTTGCAGTCGTCGCGCATGCGCCCGAAATCGTATTCGCCGCCCTCGATGGTCATACCGACTGAACGCGCTCGGGCACCATCGGACTGATTGGCAGCGTTGTCACAAATGGCATAAGGTTTAGCTTGCTTTCGGCTCGATGACCGGAGGGGTGCGATGCAGTTCATTGAAGCCAATGGTGCGCGCATTCCGGCAATCGGATTGGGCACATGGGAGCTTCGCGGCCGGACCTGCGCGCGTCTCGTGGAGCAGGCGCTCAGGTTCGGTTACCGCCATATCGACACAGCGCAGATGTATGAGAACGAGCGCGAAGTCGGCGAAGGCCTGCGCGCGTCCGGTGTCGATCGTAACGATGTTTTTGTGACGACCAAGGTCTGGACTACGCACTTCGCGCCAAATGATTTGGAGCGGTCCGTCAAGGAAAGCCTCAAGCAACTGCGCCTCGCGCAGATCGATCTGGTGTTGTTGCACTGGCCCAATCCGCGAATTCCGCTGTCAGAGACTTTGAGCGCTCTTGCCAACGTCCGGCGGCTCGGCATGACGCGTCACATCGGCGTGTCGAACTTCACCGTCGCACTGATCGAGCAGGCGGCGGCGCTCTGTCCGGAGCCTCTGGTTTGCAATCAGGTCGAGTATCATCCGTATCTCGATCAGGCCAAGGTTCTGGAAGCATGCCGGCGCCACGACATGGCACTGGTTGCCTACAGTCCCGTCGCCAAGGGCCGCATCAAGAACGATGAAACGCTGGCGCGGATCGGGGCCGCCTACGGCAAGACCGCGGCGCAGGTTTGCCTGCGCTGGCTCGTTCAGCGGAACGTGGCGGCGATTCCGCGAACATCGCGAATAGAAAGGCTGTCGGAGAACATCGAGATTTTCGACTTCGCACTGACCGATGACGAGATGACGCGGATATCGGCGATGGGCAGTGTCAAAGGACGGCTGACCGATTTCGGATTTGCTCCGAAATGGGACTAGCTCGCAGGACGTGAGATAAACCGTAGTTGTTGATTTCGGCCTACCACTCGCGCATGCAGGACGTCCCCTGCTTACCGGCTGATTGCATGTTCTTCCTGCTCTCCAAAATCATCGGATTTATCACGCTGCCCTCGAACGCGATTGCGATCGTCAGTGGCGTTGGTCTTTGTCTGCTGCTCATGAGGTGGCGGCGCGCGGGTACCGGCCTGCTGACGGTTGGTATCGTTTCGCTGCTGGTGTTCGGATATTCGCCGGCCGGGAATGTCCTGCTGCTAACATTGTCGGATCGTTTTCCGGCATGGCAGTACGACGGACGCGATCCGGACGGCATCATCGTCCTCGGTGGCGCCATCGATGCCGAAATATCGGCGGCCCGCGGTGCCGTCGAAACCAATGGTTCAGCGGAGCGGGTGATCGCAGCGCTTGAACTAGCGCGGCGATTTGCCAAGGCACGTATCGTTTACAGTAGCGGAACTGGGAATCTGATCGCGGACTCCGTTGCCGAGGCGCCGATCGCCAGGCAGCTGCTGGAGACATTCGGAATATCACCCGAGCGTATCGTGCTGGAAAGCAGCTCCCGCACGACTGATGAGAACGCGCGGTTCACCCGCAAGCTGGTTTCACCAAAACCCGGCGAACGCTGGTTACTGGTAACGTCGGCGTATCACATGCCGCGATCTGTCGGCGTATTCCGCAAGGCGGGCTTCGACGTCGAACCCTATCCCGTTGACTGGCGTACGCGGGGCTGGATCGATGCCTCGATGCCATTCGACAGGCTGAGCGCGGGTCTCGCGTGCGCGGATACCGCCGTCCACGAATGGGTTGGTCTGGTTGCCTATTGGCTGGCGGGACGCAGCGACGCGTTATTTCCGGGACCGCGGCGACAATAGAGAGCCGCTCAGTCCTGGCGCGGCAAGCCCACCCTGTACACGCCGCGGAAGTCCAGGGGATCGACCGGCTTACCTTTGCGGTAGATCACGAGGCGTCCGGATTGAGCCAGCGCCACAGCCGCGCGCCGGATCGGCATTAGCAGACTGTGCCAGTCGGATTCAGCGGCGATGGCTTGTGCAAGCTCCGGCGCGCTCAGCGTTCTGGTGACGTCGCGCGTCAAAACCATCAGAATGTCTTCTTCGAGGGAGAGCGTCGAATGCGAATCTTGCGTAGTCATGGATCAATGCCATGTCGCAATGACGGACGCTCTGCAAGAGCGGTCGTCCAGTAGGGTCTCAACTCAAAAATCGCTACACACGGAACCGAGATCGGTTGTTATGATGGCGGTCCGGGTAGCGTGGCTGGCGGAACGATGGAATCGCAGGTGTTCATAGGCTCCGCCGTTGCGTCGATTGCCGCTCACTTGGCTTTGGCAGCCAGCTTCTTTTTGACCGAGGCGCGCCCATTCGACAATGTCCCGCAGCAGCTGATTACGGTCGATATCGTTTCGTCGAAGAAGATTCGTTTCCCCGCAAAGGAGGATATTCCGAAACCGTCGCAAACCCTCCCGCCTGATAGGTTGGATAGCCTAGACAATAAGCCGCAGATAGATACGGAGGTTGCCACGGATCCGGCGCAATCGTCACCGGTTCCGCCTTCAAGCGCTTCCATGCCACCCGCTTCGAAACAGTCGGCGCTTGAGCCTTCGCCGCAGCCGGATGCCGCGCCGCCGTCTTACAATGCGCCCGAACCAGATATCAGCGTGAGGTATGGGGTTCTGCTTGGCCTACCGCCGGGTCGTATTGACGACGATAGCGGCGCCGCGGAAGCCATCAAGGCGGATATTTCGGCGATGGACACCGCGCAATTCCGGCGTCACCTCAAGACCTGTTCGAAGATGCCCGCGTCGCTCTCGCCCAGCGACAATATCCGCATCGTGCTGCGTGTGCCGTTCGCCATCGATGGGACAATCGCCGCGCCGCCTGCCTTGATCGAAGCCAGTGCGTCGGCGAAGGGGCCAGCCTTGATGAAGAGCGCGATTAAGGCACTGATGGCGTGTCAGCCTTACGCGATGCTGCCGCCAGATAAATACGACCAGTGGAAGGTCCTCGATCTCAGCTTCACGCCGCGCGATTTCTCAGGCAGCTAACGAAGGGCAGCCTGTGGCGGCGGTCGCCGGCGCGCAGCTTGCGGTGCAGGAGTGAAATTCATGACGATGACGCTCGTGATCGGAAATAAGAATTATTCGTCGTGGTCGATGCGGCCCTGGCTGGCGCTCAGGGTCGGCGGCATCGCCTTCGAAGAAAGGCTCATTCCCCTCTATGCAGGCCCGGCAGACAAACAGCGCATCCTCGATATAACGCCCGCCGGCAAAGTCCCGGCGCTGATCGATGGCGACGTGACCGTTTGGGATTCGCTCGCGATCATCGAGTATGCCGCCGAACGGTTTCCGAAGGCAGGTTTGTGGCCGGCAAACCCCGCACGCCGCGCACGCGCACGGTCGATCTCGGCGGAAATGCATTCCGGTTTTTCGGCGCTACGCAGCGAATGCGGGATGAACCTGCATCGCCGGATCGGCGCTAAGGCGCTTTCCAACAATGCGCGTGCCGACATCGCTCGCATCCAGGAACTGTGGACCGATTGCCGTCGACGGTCCGCGGGAGAGGGGCCGTTCCTGTTCGGATCCTTCACCGCAGCGGATGCAATGTATGCGCCGGTGATCCATCGTTTCCGGACCTACGCGATCGAAATGACGTCCCCGGTGCAGGAGTACATGGATGCGATGATGGCGCTGCCCGCCTTTCGCCAGTGGACCGAGGAGGGTCTCGCGGAAACCTTGGTGATCGAGAAATTCGAAATCGATTGAGCTGACGTCCGCTTGCCGTTAGGCGCCACCGTCGGCCAGCCAACGGTTAGCGTGCTGCAGACAACGTCTACAACCCTGACTCGCGGACTCCCTCCGACAACAACCGCAATGCGATTACGTTACTGGAAAACCTGCGAAATTGGCAATTTCATGGTATCGTTATGACTCGCCAAACGCCTCGGCGGCATGTTATAGCAGCCTAAAAGCCTGACCGGCCGCACGCGCTGTAGCGCGAAAACCGGTATTGGGGTCGATGGAGAAGGCGTTGAAGCATAAATTTATCGTTGGAGAAACGGTCCTTTTCACCGCGAGCAACGTGGCGCGCCCGGCTGCGAGCGGCACTTACGAGGTGATCCGGCAGCTTCCCACTGATGGCGACGACTTTCAGTATCGGATCAAGAATTCGGCCGAGGCTTTCGAACGCGTCGCAAAGGAAAGCCAGCTCGCCGCCTGCTAGGATCAGCGGCACGATCGAGCTATTTTGCCCAGAACTCTCCGTAACGCACTGGTTTGGACTGATTTTGCCGTATTCCCGGATCATTGAATAGCCGGGCTTCATTGGCATTCGCCGATTGTTTATGCTGGCTCACGGTTCGGCATGAGGGGCATCGAGCATGAACTGGGCTTGGGTGACATCACTCGATCAATTCTGGCGTTCGCCGGCATTCCCCATGTGGCTGACGCTTGCTGGGGCGGTTTTCTTCGCGTTCATTTTATTCCTGACGCTCATTCGTGCCGAGAAGTCGGTTGCCAACGGCGTTTTGGCCATCATCACATTACTCGCGATCGGAGTTACGGCGGCTATTACGCTCCGAGGCTTCGAGTCGGACGGCGGCCGGATTTTGGATTCGAAAAACCGCGGCGCACCAATGAACGTTGCGATGCCTGCGCTGTTCTGCATCGACGGGCTGGCTGGCGAACTAATTGAGAGCGCTTGCGAGAAGGCGCTGTTCGGGATGCCCGATACGGCGGCAGCCGCCGTTTCCTATGTTGCTTCGGAAATCAGCCGACTAAGGTCATTCGGCGACGTCGCTGCCGCCAATAGCGCCATGTCGCCGGAGTTAGAGGCACTGCGGCGAGCGATCGAACGCGACCGTTATGGTCTGGTCGCCCATGTGTTGGTTGCGCGCGATCATTGCCAGCCGTCAGAATGTCCGGCTTTCCAATCGCTGACTGATCACAGTCGGATTGCAGCGAACATGGAGGAGCAGCTCTACGAAAAAATGGTGATGCGTCACGCATCGTCCTGGAACGCGCCAGCGGCAGCGACGCAGGCGGCCGAACCCGATCCGCCGGCGACGCCGACGCTCGCATCGGAGCCGACTGGCAAACCGACGACCATCGACTATCCGACCGCCGCGTCTATTCCACCGATCAACATCATGACACCCGAGCCGGCGACGGGTACGGCGGCGGCCCCGCCAGCTTCGTCTTCGGCGGCCGCGCAGGCAACTCCGAAGCCGCGTCAACCGCATCCGACCGCGAAGAAGCCACCCGCACCGAAGCCGCACGCGGCACCGCCCGTCAGCCTTACGCCTCCTGCAGCACCATCGGCGCAGAACTAAAGCTCCGTTCAACAACTATCGCTGACATGCACCTCAACCTGGTCAAACTCGCCGTAGGCTGCGAATCCGTAAACGAGCTCAAGGGCTGGATAGCGGAGCGCATGAAGCAGGCGACCCGGAAAGGGTTGCCGCGCCATCATGTCCACATCACCCGGATGACACCGAAACGCGGCAAGGAATTGCTCGCGGGCGGCTCGCTTTATTGGGTCATCAAAGGTGAAATCGCGGCCCGGGAGAAGCTGATCGGCATCGAGCCGTTCCGCGACGGGGACGGCGTCGGTCGATGTCGTTTGGTCATGCAGCCGAAGGTAGTTGCCGTCAGGCCGCGCCCGATGCGCCCGTTTCAGGGGTGGCGTTATCTATCCGTTGCGGATGCCCCTCCCGACCTCGGCAGCAACGCCGCGAGCGTCGCGGCGATGCCCGAGCCCCTGCGCCGCGAATTGCGCGATCTGGGGCTGCTGTAAGCTGGAACAA
The DNA here is from genome assembly GCF_031453995.1 of Nitrobacter vulgaris. Taxonomy (NCBI): domain Bacteria; kingdom Pseudomonadati; phylum Pseudomonadota; class Alphaproteobacteria; order Hyphomicrobiales; family Nitrobacteraceae; genus Nitrobacter; species Nitrobacter vulgaris. The sequence continues at coordinate 63,169 of NZ_JAVDPZ010000002.1, forward strand.
GCGGGCGGGGAACTAAACGCCGATGTTGTCGATCAAACGGGTGGCCCCGATTTTCGCCGCGACCAGGAACCTGACCGGACCATCCTTTATCGAACGAACCGGTGACAGCGTTTCGGCGTGGCGGGCTTCGAAATAATCGAGCGAGAAGCCCGCGTCCTCGATCGTTCTTGCCCCATCGGCCAAGACGGCTTCGAGATGATTGCCCTTTCGTAACCGCTCCGCCGCATCCTTCATGACGCTATAGAGCGTCGGTGCGACAGCGCGCTGCTCGATCGACAGGTAGACGTTACGTGACGACATCGCGAGCCCGTCTCGTTCGCGCACGATCGGAACTCCAATGATTTTCACGCCAAGATTGAGATCAGCCGCCATTCGCGTCACGACCTTGAGTTGCTGATAGTCCTTCTGACCAAACAGGGCGAGATCCGGCCGGCATTGAATGAACAGCTTGCCGACGACAGTGGTGACGCCACCGAAAAAATGCGGTCGGAAACGATCTTCAAGACCCGCCATGGCTGGTCCTTCAGTCGATATCCGGGTCGCGAAGCCTTGCGGGTACATGGCGCTGACGTCCGGATGCCATACCAGGTCGACCTTTGCCTCGGCGAGTTTGGCCATGTCGGCCTTCCAAGTTCGCGGGTACGATCCAAAATCTTCATGCGGCGCGAACTGGGTCGGGTTTACGAAAATTGAAACGACAACCTTTGACGCGCGCCGCTTTGCCTGACGCACCAGCGCCAGATGCCCTTCGTGAAGGGCGCCCATGGTCGGCACTAAGGCAATGGTTGCTCGCCGAGCCCGCAGGCGCTCCAGGGCGCGGCGCAGCGAGGGAAGCGTACGGACGACGATGGGAGCGGTTGGCATTGCTGTTCGGTGATAGATCTTAGGGCGCGGCTTGAGCTGCGGCGAAAAGCGAACCTTATCAGGCTCGATCCTGCATCGCCATTCAGACGCACCTGGATTTCGAGCGATTTGGCGGCGACGGTGGGCGATGCAAGGTATAATCCGCGATTGGCGGCACGGCTTTTTGCCTTACATGTCATGTCCATATGACATAAATCCTCGACAAAAGCCGGAAGAGTTCTGGCAGCTGAACTGCTCGATTCCCACTCACGGTTGACCGGCGGAGAAAGAACCGGACGTGGGCTTGGTTTGATCGGGCAGCCGGCTCTCCAGCAGATGCGCACCGCTTGAATTGTCAGCGGTTTGCGCCACATAGTGCCTTTAATCCTTGCGAGTCTCTATGTCCTACGATCCGGAGTCGCTGAAACACCCCCCGAACCCGTCGACCTGCCGGAGCCAGCTGTCCGACAGAAGCGCTCCGCTGCCTGACGTAAAATCCTCGTCGTCGTCCGATATCGCCGCATTCGTCGCCAAGGCGCGCTCGATGTCACCTCATTCGGCAGGCGGCCATGGCAGGCTGATGTTCGCGCTCGACGCTACCATGAGCCGGCAGCCGACGTGGGACATGGCCTGCGCCCTTCAGGCCGACATGTTTCGCGAAGCGGTCGGCATCGGTAGCCTCGACATTCGCCTTGTCTACTATCGCGGGCTCAACGAATGTCGCTCGAGCGGCTGGATATCCGACAGTGCAAAGCTCGCAAGGTTGATGAGCACCATCGATTGCCGCGGCGGCAACAGCCAGATCGGCAAAGTTCTCTCGCACGCCCGCAGCGAAGCGGTCGCTTCCGGTATCAAGGCCGTTGTATTTGTCGGCGACGCGATGGAAGAACCGGTCGACGATCTTTGTGCGAAGGCTGGGGAATTGGGATTATTGAAAGTCCCTGTGTTCATGTTCCAGGAAGGACATGATGCGATTGCCGAGCAGGCCTTTCGCGAAATCGCGCGGCTGACCGGCGGCGCCTGGTGTCGTTTCGATCCCGGTGCGGCGAGCCAGTTGCGCGAACTGCTTCGTGCAGCAGCGGCTTATGCAGCAGGCGGCCGGGAAGCCTTGCAACGGCTGTCGACGACGGTAACAAGTGCGACCCGGCTATTGGGACAGATGAAATTAGCTCCGTAGCCCGGATTTCGTAGCGTCTCTATGCCTCTGTAACCGCTGCCTACAACCGCTTTCTTTGACTGCGTCGAACCACTATTTATCCACCATGCCGACCCTGATAGCAGGCCTCTTCACCTTCATTTTTCTGTATTTGCTGCTTCAATTGTTGCGGGCAGCAAATCCGGCTGTACTGGCGCGAGCTATCAGGCTCGCCGGTGGCATCATAGCGTTCGCGATGGCAGCTTTCATCGGCATCAAGGGAGAATTGGCGCTTGCGTTGCCGCTGGCGGCTCTCGGTGTCGGACTTTTGGGCTGGTCATCGTCAGGCATGTCCTTTTTCGCCAGGCTTTTCGGCGCAGGAAAGCAGCATACGACCACCGGACATACTTCCCAGGTTCGCTCGCAGTTCCTCGATATGGTCCTGGATCACGATAGCGGTCGTCTCGGCGGAAGGATCATTGACGGACCCGACGCCGGCCGCTCACTGGATGATTTCGACCTGCCTCAGCTTCTCGCAATGATGACCGGCTTTGACGCGGAGAGCTGCGCGTTACTTGAAACTTATCTGGACCGCCGGTTTCCCGCCTGGCGTCAAAACGCGCATGGCGATCCGGCAGGGGGGGGGAGCCACGCGTCGCCGGGCGGCAAAATGACGAACGAGGAGGCCTATCAGATCCTTGGCTTGGAGCCGGGGGCGGGAGAGGACGACATTCGTCGTGCGCATCGGGGGTTGATGAAGAAACTGCATCCCGATCAGGGGGGGTCGACGTATCTGGCGGCCCGGGTAAACGCGGCCAAGGATACTTTGCTTCGCACTCATCGCAGCTAACTCCAACAACGCTACCAAACGCTACACTGCGAGTTGCTTCTATCTTTCTGTCGGACGAGGCCCCGTTTTCGCCCGCCGTTGTCCGGCGGGTCGATCGTTGCTTGGATATTATCCGCTAATTCTTGACGAGTGGTTTGCGCGGGGTGGCTTCGGGCGCAGATGACCTAGAGTCCCGTTTCTGACGGAATCAGAAGCGGGGCTGAATGATTTTGATCAAACGGGTTTTCTTCCCGCGAACCGAAATCAACTTCGCTCGAAAACGCTATTAGCCTGGATCAATCCTGACTCGCATACAATACGGGCTGGGCGATCAGTTTTTGATTGTGATGCAGGATATATCCGAACGCTTCAGGGTGCGGCACGCGGCTTCGGCTTCGTCGCGGTCGAGGCCGGCGAAGCGGGCGCGATAGAGTTTCTTGTTTCCCTTGCCTACAGACTCAGTGAAGGGATCGGCCTTGCCCAACATCTTGGGGGCGCGACCTCGGGCCGTATCGAGACGCTCACGCGCCTGGCTTTCCGTTTCCAGTGCACCAACCTGAATGATCCAGCCCGAATGCGATGCCACTGGTTTCAGCGCGCCATTCTTCTGAACGGTCCGCGGTTGAACCTCTGCTCCTGAATCCGCATGAGCCATCGCCTGCTTTGTCGAAGAAGAAAGACTCGAAGCGGGGAGCACGCCCAAGATGCCCTGACCGTTGCCGAAGTTGGCAGGTTGCGGCGGTACATTCGCCCGCGCTACGACAGAGCCCGACGTTTCCGGTGCCCCATCGTGATCTGCTGTGGTGTTGCCGGCGGCCGGCGACACAGAGGGGGCCGGCCCGGCCGAAGCCAGTCTAACCGATTTTGCCTTGACCTGCACCGTTTTGACCCGCACCGGCTTCATAGGTTCGGTGGCGCCGGGAACGGCGTCGATGGGCTGGGTCTTGATAACGCCACTCATCAAAGCAGCGGGTTCGGATACAGGCCTTTTCGGGGGCGGCGCAGCGTTCGAAGCCGTTATCAGCGAGCGAGCGGGACGTTCGGGCGGCAGCGTGACGGGTTCGGGCACATTGGACGCGACTTGAACAGCACCGTCCACTTGCGTCACGCCAGTGGGCCGTGACCGCGCCTGATCTTCAGCCGCTTTCGCATTGGCCTCCGCCATACTGCTTTCGGCAATAGCGGCAACCGTCCGCCGCGTTGAAGCCATCTCAAGATTTTGGGCCAGCAGTTGGCGCATGGTCGCATCGCGTGAACCGCCGCTGCGACCGCCAAGAACGACGCCGACGAGGTGGCGATTGCCGCGCCTGAGGTTGGTGACCAAGTTGAAGCCGGAGGCTCGAATATAACCGGTCTTGATTCCATCGACGCCATCTACGCTGCCGAGCAAATGGTTATGGCCCCGAATGGTGCGACCGCGGAACGTGAATGAGGTGGTCGCGAAGTAACGGTAGTAACGCGGGAAACGATCTTGCAAGGCACGGCCAAGCGTCGCCTGATCCCGCGCGGTGGTGATTTGATCGTCGTCGGGAAGACCTGAAGCGTTCCGATAGACCGTCCGCGTCATGCCGAGCGCGCGGGCCTTCCGCGTCATCATTCTGGCGAAGTCGTCTTCGTCCCCTGCGATCGCCTCGGAGATTACGACCGCCGCGTCGTTAGCGGATTTCGTCACCAGTCCTTTGATCGCATCTTCGACGCGGATGGTCTGACCCTGCTGCAGACCGAGCTTCGTCGGATCCTGTGAAGCCGCGTGCGCTGAGACGCGCATCTCGGTGTCGAGGCCGATCTTGCCGGAATCCAGACGCTCAAAAAGCATATAGAGCGTCATCATTTTGGTGAGAGATGCCGGATGACGAAGACTGTCAGGATTAGTGGACGACAGCGTCGCTCCGGAATTGGCATCCACAACGATCGAAGCGAATGGCGGATTGTAGCTATGCCGCTCCTGCTGCTGATGATGGCGATGGTGGTGACGGGCACGCCGCGCATTCGCCTGATCGATCGTAAAAACGACCGCGACTATCGCTGCAAGTCCGAATGCGCCAACGCGCATCGCGCGCGAGGAAGCCAAGGTGGTGTGAAGCATGTACTTCCCCGTCCCCATTTTCGACTCTAGTCACCGGTTCGTGAGGCAAAATTGTGCCCGACCGACTGATCTGGACGTTCAGCGCAAACCGGTTCTCTAGGCGAGGTGGCAGGTCAGATTGCCGTTCTGGCTAAGAGCCTGGTTCCATGGCATTTTTTGCCTTTGCCACGGGAAACGCTCAAGATTCGATTACCAGCGTAGGGGGCTGGAGTTTCGAAAGAGTTAAGCAACTGTTGATGACGCGGGACGGGTTTGAATGAATGCGACGATTGTGCAACGCACAATAATGCTTGAATTTATTGTGCATCGCACTATATTCGTATCAGATCAGCGGCTACTCCCGCTTTGTCACGAAAGGAATTATCATGACCACGACTGAAGAGATCCAGCAGCAGGCCAAGGAACAGTTGGACGCCGCTGTCGCAACCGCGAGCAGCTTTCACAAGGGCGTTCAGGCCATCGCTGTAGCCTTTGGCGATTACACTCGAAAAACGGTTGAAGATGGCAACGCATTCACCGAGAAACTCGCTGGGGCGAAATCGCTGGACCAAGCCGTAGCGGCGCAAACTGAATATGCCAAAACGGCCTACGAGACGTTCGTGAATGAGTCTCAAAAGATCGGCGGCCTCTACGCCGATCTCGCCAAACAAGCCTACAAGCCGCTTGAGGACTTTACAGCGAAGTTTGTTCCAGCAGCGCGCTAAGAAAAAAATTCTCAAATAAGAATAGCCCGGCCAATATCATCGGCCGGGCTTTTTGTTGTGCTACCGCGAGCGCGTTATTTGGCGATGCGCAGCTGCGAGATTTGTGTGAGAACGTTCTGAAAGGCGTCGGCAGTCTGCGTCGCCGATGTGATCATCTGAAAATTTCCGTCGGTGGCGCAGTTTTTGAGCACGTCCGATAGGGGATCCTTGCTGCCGACGTTGACCTGGATTGTAAAGACGACGACGCCGCTATCCTTGACTTTTTGGCACAGCAACGCCTGTCGCGCGTCGATACTGGACGCGCTCGTGTACCAGCGATTCTGCGTGTTCAGGCCGTCGGACAAAAGGACGATATAGTCCTGATAGACGTACGCCGCCTCTTTTCCGGGCGCCGCGATGGGACCGTTGGTCGTGCTGAGCGACTGCCAGCCCCAGGCAAGGCCGATACTCTGGTTAGTGTTGCCGCTGGGCGTCATCGCGTCGATCTGGTTTTTCAGATCGCCCCATGCGTAACTCATAGGCGTGATCGTGGCCGGGAGACAGTCTGTCCATTGTTCGGCATAGAACTTCGTGGAGGGCGCTGTGTCGCTGCCAACGGCCGTGGAGGGGGCGACATTTGAGATGTCGTGGTCTTGGTCGCGGTCGTTGATGCAACCGGTCCAGGTACTCCGCGCCGGTGCCGCAGCGGCAGTAGCAGCCGTCCCATCGCCACGCCAAAGGTGCGAGTAGGTCGTCGGTGTGCTGCAAACCTTGTTCTTGCCGCTTCCCGAGCAGGTGCAGTTACTGGTCGATCCACAACTTGCGCCCGAGCCGGAGGCAATGGTTTTTCCTGGCGTCGTAACAGTCGTGTAGCATCCATTGTAGAAAATGCCGGTCTTACCGGGAATTTTCTTGCCGCTATCCACGCTGGGGCAGATGTAACCTGCATAGGTTCCACTCGAGGGAATTGTACTCGTGCTCTTTGCTCCGCTCAAAGTTGCGGGTCGATCCATGCAGGTGAAACCGTGATTGGTGTTTGTAAACGGGCAAGATGATCCACCGATTGTGGTGTCCCAATTACTCGGCTTCGAACCTTTTTGACTGCTACCGAAAATGGTTTTGGTTGTGTCGAGGATTGGAGGTTCACCCTCCCACTCCGACCAATTCAGCCAAGCTGCGTTGACCTTGGCGGTTCCAACGTTGACGTCCTTTGCGAACGGAACGATTGAAATATAGACATCACCGGTGGTTTTGGAGAAAGCGGACAGCGAATCGATCATGTCCTTCGCGGCGGTTTGCAACGCCGACATTTTGCCGTTGGACGCCATCGAGCCGGTATTGTCCAACACCATCGCGACCCTCATGCGCGAATTACCCCATGTGGATGTGGAACTGGTGCCGAAACTAAGTTCCGGAAAGCCCGCGACCTTCATGAAATCGGTTTTGATCGTGCCCTGTCCGGAGGCGAGGATCGTTGCCGCCGCCGATGACGTGCTCGGGGTATAGGTCGCGCTTACGGTCACGCCGAAAGCGGATTTGTCCGTATAAAGCGACGAAAAATACCGCTGCACCGCCTCCGTGATCTGTTGGGACGACATCGTCGGGTTCGCCGCAGCGTCTCTGGAAACCATGAGCACCGCTGAATCCATGGCCGCCTGCATCGAGGAGCGTGCGGCATTCGCCCGCGTGTAATCGACGGCGGCGCCCACGAAGCCTAATATCGGCAGAAGCGCGATCGCAAAAATAGGTGCGATGTTACCTCGAGAATCGCGACTAAAATGCCCGATTGAGTTGCGAGTCCGTTTGTAAATTGACGTCTCAGACATAGCTGTCACCGATCCATTGGTTCCAGCGCATTTTCGAGCCGCTGGGCTAAACGGGTGGTAAAGTTGTCCTGAGAAAGCAGGTAAATAGCCGCACAAATTGCGACGATCGTTCAAAATTGCTTACCCATCGTCAATGGAGCTTAAATGGGCTTTGCTGACTTTCTGGAGGGGCAGAAGGAGTCGGTTAACCACTAACTGGGCGGTTGATCTCGCTCGTTAGCCGTTTCAGGAGAAATTACGATCTTGCGGTGAGGCGAATACAAACCCATACTTAAACCGTCCGGGCCAGCCGACGTTCACACAGGGATGAGCGGCCCTATACGTCGCAGCTTGACGCGGCGCGCGGTAACTTGGCCGGGGCCGTCGTTGATCGTGAAAAGATATCGAACGCTTGAGCCATGTTGAAGCTGCCTGTCATTCAAATATCTGGATCGTGCGTGAGGGATGTCCCTTCAGCACCAAGAATGAGTGAAGACGAAGACCGCGTCGGCGGCCAGGGCGATCCAGCCGCGTCGGTCCTCACCAAAGTCAGACCGAAGACGAAACGTCCCAGTCTTTATCGTGTGCTCATATTGAATGACGACTACACACCGATGGAGTTCGTCGTTCACGTCCTCGAGAAGTTCTTTCAAAAGGATCTGGAGGCCGCCACCCAGATCATGCTGCATGTCCATCATCACGGTATCGGCGAATGCGGCGTGTTCACCTACGAGGTTGCCGAGACCAAGGTCACGCAGGTGATGGATTTCGCGCGCAAGCACCAGCATCCGCTGCAATGCGTGATGGAAAAAAAGTAACTGCGCCAACCCGATTAGTCGGAACGATTTTTTTGCTTTCTGGTCAGGCCGGTTCAATCAGCGCGGCGGTTCGGCAAAGCTCATGATTCCCAAGCCTCTGTGCGATTCGCGTTGCCGCGCACTATGTTCGCGGAGACGGACCCTTCCCCCCGGGCGGTATATTACTATATTGTTGACGAAGGTTGTTGTTGCCTGACGGGGCGATGGCGATCATGATGGCCAAGAGACCCTAGAGGACGCGGAATGCCAACTTTTTCTCAAAGCCTGGAACAATCCCTGCATCGGGCGCTCGCAATCGCAAATGAGCGGCATCATCAATACGCCACGCTTGAACACCTTTTGCTATCGCTGGTCGACGATTCGGATGCGGCAGCGGTCATGCGGGCTTGCAGCGTAGATCTCGACAAGCTGCGCGGCAGCCTGGTGAACTATCTCGAGACCGAATTTGAGAATCTGGTCACGGCGGAAGCTGCTGACGACGCCAAGCCGACCGCTGGTTTTCAGCGCGTGATCCAGCGGGCTGTGATTCATGTGCAGTCGTCCGGCCGGGAGGAAGTGACGGGTGCAAACGTACTGATTGCGATTTTCGCCGAGCGCGAAAGCCATGCCGCCTACTTCCTGCAAGAGCAGGATATGACGCGCTACGACGCGGTGAATTACATCAGTCATGGCATTGCCAAACGCCCCGGCGTCTCCGAAGCGCGGCCGGTGCGCGGCGTCGACGAAGAGACCGAAACGAAGAGTGGCGACGATGCCAAGAAGAAGGGCGATGCGCTTGAAACCTACTGCGTCAATCTGAACAAGAAGGCGCGGGACGGCAAGATCGATCCGGTGGTCGGGCGAAATGCCGAGATCAACAGAGCGATCCAAGTGCTATGCCGCCGGCAGAAGAACAATCCGCTCTTTGTGGGCGACGCCGGTGTTGGTAAGACCGCGATTGCCGAAGGGTTGGCGAAGCGCATCGTCGACAGCGAAGTTCCCGAGGTGTTGGCGGCCGCGACCGTATTCTCCCTCGACATGGGAACACTGTTGGCCGGCACACGCTATCGCGGCGATTTCGAAGAACGATTGAAGCAGGTTCTCAAGGAACTCGAAGCCCATCCGAACGCAGTGCTGTTCATCGATGAGATTCACACGGTGATCGGCGCGGGAGCGACCTCCGGCGGTGCCATGGACGCTTCCAATCTGCTCAAGCCTGCGCTGGCGTCGGGAGCGATCCGCTGCATGGGTTCAACCACCTACAAGGAATACCGGCAGCATTTCGAGAAAGATCGCGCGCTGGTGCGGCGGTTCCAAAAGATCGACGTCAACGAACCGTCGGTCGAGGATGCCATCGCCATTCTCAAGGGCCTCAAGCCGTATTTCGAAGACTACCACAAGCTGAAGTACACCAACGATGCGATCGAGGCGGCGGTGCAATTGTCGTCGCGGTATATTCACGATCGCAAGCTGCCCGACAAAGCGATCGACGTGATCGACGAGTCCGGCGCGGCGCAGATGCTGGTTACCGAGAGCAAGCGGAAGAAGACGATCGGGATCAAGGAAATCGAGACGACGATCGCGGCCATGGCCCGGATCCCGCCCAAGAGCATGTCGAAGGATGACGCGGAGGTTCTCAAGCATCTTGAGCAGACTCTCAAGCGCGTGGTGTTCGGACAGGATCGCGCGATCGAGGCTCTGACGGCGGCGATCAAGCTCGCGCGAGCCGGCTTGCGCGAGCCGGAAAAACCGATCGGCTCCTACCTGTTCTCCGGCCCGACTGGCGTCGGCAAGACGGAGGTCGCCAAACAGCTTGCGGAGGCGCTCGGCGTCGAGCTGCTGCGCTTCGACATGTCCGAATATATGGAACGGCACACCGTTTCGCGGCTGATTGGTGCGCCTCCCGGCTATGTCGGTTTCGATCAGGGTGGTCTGCTGACTGATGGCGTTGATCAGCATCCGCATTCGGTGGTGCTGCTCGACGAAATCGAGAAGGCGCATCCGGACGTCTACAACGTGCTGTTGCAGATCATGGACCACGGGCGGCTTACCGATCACCACGGCAAGCAGGTTAACTTCCGTAACGTGATCCTGATCATGACCACCAATGCGGGCGCTTCCGACATGGCGAAGGCTGCGTTCGGCTTCACGCGTAACAAGCGGGAAGGGGACGATCGCGAGGCGATCAACCGTCAGTTCTCGCCTGAGTTCCGTAACCGGCTCGACGCCACTGTCTCATTCGGCCATCTCAGCACCGACGTAATTGGCTTGGTAGTTGAGAAGTTCGTGTTGCAACTCGAGGCACAGCTTGCGGATCGTTTTGTGACGATCGATCTTTCTGATCCGGCCAAAGCCTGGTTGGTCGAGCACGGCTACGACGAGCAAATGGGTGCCCGGCCGATGGCGCGGGTGATCCAAGAGCACATCAAGAAGCCGCTGGCAGACGAGGTGCTGTTCGGCAAGCTCAAGGGTGGCGGCCACGTCCGCGTCGTTCTCGTCAAGGACGAAGCGGTCGCGGGCGTCGATCTCGAGAAGATCGGTTTCGAGTTCCTTGATGGGCCGGTCACACCCAAACCAGAGAAACTTCCGGGCGCCCGCAAGCGGACACCGCCGCGCAAACCCAAGCCTGGCGGCGGAGGGCTCACGTCGAAGGAACCGCTCCTCAAAGTCTGACCGCGGATACGAAAAAACAAACGGCCGGCACGAAAGTGCCGGCCGTTTTGCCTTGTTCATGGGCTTGAGCGATAGAGCCATTCCGGCTTTGAAATCAAAGCCGGAATCTACGCGAACCGGTATCCACTTCGCTCGAAATACGACGGTGTGGACGCAGAAGCGCGCATCCACAGTCTTGTTGAGGCGATTGCGACGGCGGTCAGGAACTTCTGACGAGCTTGACAAAAAGACGCGAGCGCCGCTCGTGAGAACGGGATTTATCTCTCCTCAGTGTTCTGCTCGTCACCCGTGGCTGGCTCGTCATGTTGTGCTTCCGGATCAAAGAATTCGCCGGCGGCGGCGATCGCTTCGGCGGCGGCGTCGCGATCCTCCTGTCGGGTACTGATGTCCTCGCCGCGCTGGATGCGTTCGGCTTCGTCGACGCTGCGGGCGACAGTCACCGTGATTTCAGCCTCAACTTCCGGGTGGACCGCGACCGTCAGCTTCTGCTTACCTATCGTCTTGATCGGCGCATCTAGCCAGACCTGGGGGCGGGTGACGATAATGCCGTCGGCGGCCAACGAAGCGACGATGTCGCGGACGGTGACCGAACCGAACAGCTGGCCGGTTTCGGAAGCCTGGCGGATAATGACAATGTCGCGTCCGTTGATCTTCTCGGCGACGTTGGCGGCTTCGCCCTTGGCCTTGATGTTGTTAGCTTCAAGCTCGGCTTTCATGCCGTCGTATTTGGCTCGATTTTCGGCGGTCGCGCGCAGGGCCTTGCCGCGTCGGAGAAGAAAGTTGCGGGCGAAACCGTCCTTAACCTTCACGACCTCGCCCATCTGCCCAAGCTTGGCTACACGTTCCAGCAGAATGACTTCCATATTCGATCCTCTTGTTCGGTGTTGAGTAACTGTATTGAGTCACGATTTCGGCGCGAGCGGCGGAGGCCTGTGCCGTTGCAGGTAACGTTGCCGAAATCCAAAAATGGCGTCTGCGATGCCGATGCCTACAATCGTGACGACGGGCCATACGAACATCAGCACGACGGCGTAGACCGAGCCGAGCCATAGCCCACGGTTCCGCATCGTTAGGGTGATCGTGTGCAATACGGCGAAACCTACCAGCGCATACGTCATCATCAGACACGCGGTAACGATCTGGGCCAGGATCGCAGGCAAGCCGCCGACGAAGCACATCGCCAGCGCGACCATCATCGCAACCAGAGCCATCGGCGGAAGCGTCGTTGTCCTCATGTCGGGCCAGGGGCGCCGCAGCCGGCCGGAGGTGGCGGTGACTTTGGCCGCCAGCCACATATTGAGCGTCAGCGTCGCCATAGCAATCGTTGCGGCAGCGGCAGGGGCAATGGCCACAAACGCATCGACGACCTCCGAGGCCCGATCGCGTGACGCTGCATCCTGCACATTGGCGATGCGTACCAAACCGCGCCGCAGGGTATCCGTAATCGTCGATGCGTCGGAGCCAAGCGTAAGAAGCGCGGCGGTCGTGGTCAGCGCGGCGAAGCAGGCAATCCAGATCAGTATGCGTCCAATTGGATACCAGTCGACCGGGTACAGAGCGGGCGGCACTGCGTCGGTGCTTTGCGGCGACGTATCCGCGATGACCGGGCGGCCGAGCAGCACCAGATGTCCCAGCCACCACGCGGGCAGCGCGACAGTCAGCACGAAAGCTGCGGAATACGGCGGACCGAACAAGACGCCAAGGCTGGCGCCGGCAATAGCGCCGCCGATAGCTGCGCAGGTCGGACCCCATCCCATTGCCGCGACCATCAGCGGCAATGGAGCCAGATAGAACAACAGCAGCGAGATCAGCGCGCCCGAAATGATCGACGCGAACATCAGCGCGGAGGCGCATCCGGCTGCGACCGCAATGAGGAGGTTCATAGTCATCAGCTGTCCCGCTCCTCTCGAGCGGTTAGAGGTCTCGTCCGAGCCCCAACCATCGGCCTCCGGAATAACCCCGAAGCCTTATGAAACATAACGATGATAGACGCCGGCGATGCCGCCGGCGACCGTGAATTACCGGATAACGTAAGGAAGTAGACCGAGGAAACGCGCACGCTTGACCGCGCGCGCGAGCTCACGCTGCTTCTTGGCGGATACAGCGGTGATGCGGCTCGGCACGATCTTGCCGCGCTCGGAGACGTAACGCATCAACAGCTTGGAATCCTTGTAATCGAGTTTCGGCGCATTCGCACCCGTGAACGGGCAGGTCTTGCGGCGGCGGAAAAATGGACGGCGTGCACCGGCATCAGCCATGATTCTTACTCCTCAACCACTGCGTTGGCGTCATCGCGCGGTCTGCGCGGACCGCGGTCGCCACGGAAACCGCCGCCGCGATCGTCACGCTCACGGTCGCGATCGGCCTTGCGCATCATCGCCGAAGGACCTTCTTCATGTTCTTCGACCCGCACGGTGAGATAGCGGATGACGTCTTCGTGGATGCGTTCCTGGCGCTCGATCTCATTGACGACCGTGGCCGGCCCATCGATATTGAGCAGCACGAAATGCGCTTTGCGGTTTTTCTTCATGCGGTAGGTGAGCGAACGTACGCCCCAGTTCTCGGTCTTGGTGACCTTGCCCCCCAATCCCGTGATCACGCCCGTGATCTGGTTGGTCAATTCCTCGACCTGCTGGGAACTCGCATCTTGGCGCGCGAGAAAAACATGCTCATAGAGAGGCATGGATGTCCTTTCCTCAAGTTGGCGCGGACCCCGGCGGCAAGCCCTTCGAGACCTTTGGAAAGGACTCGGGATAAGCTCAGAAGGCGGAAGCACGGGACGACGGGCCGATGGGCCCTGCCGCATCAATATCGCCTGACAGGTGAAATTGCTGAGACCGTCCGTTCAGCTCCCGGCCGGGATCTGCGGATGGCGCGGGTTATACGGATATTCGGGCCGGTTGCAAGAGATAACGGCGTCGCCGGCTCGCGGTCTAAGCCATCAAACCACGAAGCTCAGAGACCGCCGCAAGCAGTTGATGAGCCTAGCAACCACCTGTCTTGACATCATTCGGCGCGCGGTGTCTCTCCGCTCGGGGTTTCAAGGGGCGAGCGTATGACCGCGGCATTCACTTTTCCGGGGCAGGGTTCCCAGACCGTAGGTATGGGCAAGGCGCTGGCCGAGGCTTTTCACGTCGCAAAAGCTGTTTTTGACGAGGTGGATGCGGCCCTCGGCGAAAAGCTGACCGCCACCATCTGGGATGGGCCTGCTGAAACCCTGCAATTGACCGAGAATGCCCAGCCGGCCTTGATGGCAGTCTCTATTGCCACTCTCCGCGTACTCGAAGCCGAGGCCGGATTTTCGGTGGCACGGGATGCCGCCTTCGTGGCCGGACATTCGCTCGGAGAATATTCCGCGCTGGCGGCCGCGGGCAGCCTGAGCATCGCGGATACAGCGCGGCTACTGCGGACGCGTGGCCTCGCCATGCAGAAGGCGGTTCCGGTCGGTGCTGGCGCTATGGCGGCGCTATTGGGCCTTGATTATGAAGCCGCGGTCGCCGTTGCCGACGAAGCCGCGCAGGGTCAGGTCTGCCAGGCCGCGAACGACAATGGTGGCGGACAGGTTGTCGTGTCCGGCGACAAGGAGGCGGTTCATCGGGCAGTCGAGATCGCGAAGACCAAAGGCGCCAAGCGCGCGATGCTGCTGCCGGTGTCGGCGCCGTTTCATTGCAGGCTGATGCAACCCGCGGCCGACGCGATGGCGAAGGCACTAGCTGACGTGGCGATCAGCACGCCGGCGGTGCCAGTCATTTCCAACGTACTGGCCGCCCCGATCACGAACCCTGACGAAATCCGCCGGCGGCTGATCGAGCAGGTGACAGGAACCGTCCGCTGGCGCGAGTCGGTCGCCTATATGGCCGAACACGGGGTGACGCGCTTTTTCGAGATCGGAGCCGGCAAGGTTCTGAGCGGGCTCGTCAAGCGCATAGCGGATGGCGCCATCGGCGTGGCCGTCGGCGGACCGAACGATATAGCGCAAGCCAAGGAAGCGCTGGCAGCCGCCCGCTCGGCTTAAACAAGACAAAGGAGGAGCGATGTTCGACTTGACCGATAGGACCGCGCTTGTGACAGGCGCAACCGGCGGTATCGGCGGCGCCATTGCGAAGGCGCTCCATGCGCAAGGAGCGACGGTTGCGATTTCCGGTACTCGTCGGGAGGTGCTGGAGGCGCTGGCGGGTACGCTTGGCGAGCGCGTTCATGTGCTGCCCTGCAATCTATCGGATGCGGCGGAGGTCGAAGCATTGGTGCCGGATGCCGAGAAGGCGATGGGACGCGTCGATATTCTCGTCGCCAATGCGGGCGTCACACGGGACAACCTGTTTGTGCAATTGCGCGACGAGGATTGGGATGATGTGATCAGGATCAATCTGACAGCGACATTCCGCCTGGCGCGCGCGGCGACAAAACTGATGATGCGCAAACGCTTCGGCCGCATCATCGCGATCACCTCGGTGGTCGGCGTCACCGGAAATCCGGGGCAGGGGAATTACACCGCATCGAAAGCCGGACTGATCGGCATGATCAAAACGCTAGGCGCGGAATACGCGAAGCGCGGGGTGACAGCCAATTGCATTGCACCCGGATTTATCGCAACAGCGATGACCGACGCGCTGAGCGAGAAACAGCGAGAGACGATTCTGACGAAAGTCCCCGCGGCCCGCCTCGGAACGCCGGAAGATATTGCGGCGGCGGCGGTCTATCTGAGTTCGAACGAAGCGGCCTACGTGACGGGGCAGACGATTCATGTCAATGGCGGAATGGCAATGATTTGAGGCGCTTTTAGCCCGTCTACCGGGGCTTGTGGTCAAGGCTTTCGATGTGTGATAACCGGACCAAGAACGGGTGGGCAAAGAACGCCATTGCAGGAATTTGAAACCCTGTATATTGGCGGTGTGGCGGCTGCCGTCGTTTGCCGGTCCGCACCCGCACAAGGCGGAAAAGACCGAATCCTACACGACTGCAAATAGCGACAGGAATTAGCTAGTTTAATGCTCCACGATGGCTCGTTTGCGGTCGGGTCCAATTGAACAAGCGCGAGGTTTAATGATGAGCGAGATTGGCGAGCGGGTTAAGAAGATCGTGGTCGAGCACCTTGGCGTAGAGCCCGAGAAAGTCGTCGAGAGTGCCAGCTTCATTGACGATCTTGGCGCAGACAGTCTCGATACGGTCGAGCTCGTGATGGCCTTCGAGGAAGAATTTGGCTGTGAGATTCCCGATGACGCGGCGGAGACGATCCTGACCGTCGGCGATGCCACAAAGTTTCTCGAGAAGAACGCGAAAAGCTGACGCTCTTCCGCGATCTTACATGAAGCCGGACGGGTCGTGTTCGAACGGCCCACCGGCTTTTCCTTATGATTTGTAAGGAAGCTGGAGTTTTCCAGATGAGGCGCGTCGTCGTCACCGGACTTGGCATGGTGTCGCCGCTTGGCTGCGGAGTCGAACCGACCTGGAAGCGCATACTCGACGGCATGAGCGGCGCGAAGCAGATCGAGACGTTCGACGTTACCGACTTGCCGTGCCGAATCGCCTGCGTCGTTCCACGTGGCGACGGTACTGACGGAACCTTCAATCCTGACCTGTGGATGGAGCCGAAGGACCAGCGCAAGGTCGACGATTTTATTATCTTCGCGATGAGCGCCGCCAGACAGGCGCTCGACGATGCGGATTGGCATCCTTCAACCGACGAGGATCGTTGCGCGACCGGCACCCTGATTGGTTCCGGAATCGGCGGCCTTTCGGGTATCGCCGACACTGCGGTCCTCATGAAGGAGAGGGGAGCCCGCAAGGTGTCGCCATTCTTCATTCCGGGACGCCTGATCAACCTTGCTTCGGGATACGTGTCGATCGAACACGGGCTCAAGGGACCGAACCATGCTGTGGTGACAGCCTGCTCGACAGGCGCGCATGCAATCGGCGATGCGAGCCGCCTGATCGCACTCGGCGACGCCGATGTCATGGTGGCTGGCGGCGCGGAATCGCCGATCTGCCGCATCGGCATGGCAGGCTTCTGCGCCGCGCGGACGCTGTCCACCGGCTTCAACGACACGCCGCAAAAGGCATCGCGTCCTTACGACAACAATCGCGACGGCTTCGTCATGGGAGAAGGTGCTGGTGTCGTTGTGCTCGAGGAGTACGAGCATGCACGGCAGCGCGGCGCGAGAATTTATGCCGAAATTACGGGATACGGCCTGTCGGGGGATGCCTATCACATCACGTCACCGTCCCCGGACGGCGACGGCGCGTTTCGGAGCATGACCGCTGCCATGAAGCGCGCTGGCATATTTCCATCGGATATCGACTATATCAACGCCCACGGTACATCGACCCAGGTCGGCGATGAAATCGAACTGAAGGCTGTTGAAAGATTGCTGGGTAACGCCGCGTCAAGCACGTCGATGTCCTCCACAAAATCCTCTATTGGCCATCTGCTGGGTGCCGCGGGCGCAGTCGAAGCTATTTTCAGCATCCTTGCGATTCGCGACAACATCGCCCCGCCAACGATCAATCTCGATAATCCTTCGGTGGAAACAGCGATCGATCTCGTCCCACACAAGGCGCGTCAGCGGGAAATCAACGTCGTACTGTCGAATTCGTTCGGGTTCGGCGGGACCAACGCATCAATTATCATGCGGCGCCTCGCCAATTAACGTGTGATGGACGCAAATCCACTGTTTCGCCGCATTCGATGATAAATCCTAGAGACGGCCGCATGCTGTTGGCCGGGGCAGGGAATTCGCCGGCCGCGATTAAACCGACAGGATTTATGTTGCATCGATGACTGAAAGGCCGCCCATCTCTCCGCGCAGTCCACGCGCCGCGCTTGAACCCGAACAGGTACCCCCGCCACCGAAGCGTTCTGCCCGCGCGCGAAGCCCGCTGGTGGTTGC
This sequence comes from Nitrobacter vulgaris, assembly GCF_031453995.1. Classification (NCBI taxonomy): domain Bacteria; kingdom Pseudomonadati; phylum Pseudomonadota; class Alphaproteobacteria; order Hyphomicrobiales; family Nitrobacteraceae; genus Nitrobacter; species Nitrobacter vulgaris. The sequence continues at coordinate 80,907 of NZ_JAVDPZ010000002.1, forward strand.
GGGCAACGCGATCATTACGGTTTTGTTGATCGGGATGCTTGGTGCCGGCGGCGTTTTTTTCTACGGCAAGCAGAAGATCGAAGCGCCGGGGCCGCTACAGGATGAAAAGATCGTCAACATTCCGGCCCGCGCCGGAATGAACGACATTGCCGAAATTCTTCAGCGCGAAGGTGTGATCGACGACAATCGCTGGGCGTTTATCGGAAGTGTATTTGCGTTAAAGGCGCGCGCGGATCTGAAGCCAGGAGAATATGCGTTCCAGAAGCAAGCCAGTCTGCGCGAAGTCATCGGCACTATTGTCGAAGGCAAGGTGGTGCAGCATCCCGTGACTATTCCAGAAGGCCTGACTTCCGAACAGATTATAGAACGGCTTTCGGAGAATGAGATTTTCTCAGGGACTGTTCGAGAGATTCCACGCGAGGGCACATTGCTGCCCGAGACGTACAAGTTTCCGCGCGGCACCAGCCGAGAGCAAGTGATCCAGCGCTTGCAGCAGGCTCAGAAGCGCGTGCTCGCAGAAATCTGGGAGCGTCGTGCCTCAGATGTGCCCGTCAAAACATCTGATCAACTCGTTACGCTGGCATCTATCATTGAAAAGGAAACAGGCAAGGCGGATGAACGCAGCCGGGTCGCGGCCGTGTTCGCCAACCGTCTGAAGCAGAAAATGAAACTACAGTCCGACCCAACGATCATTTATGGTCTGGTCGGAGGCAAGGGGACGCTGGGGCGGCCGATCAAACGCAGCGAAATTATGCAAGCGTCTCCATACAACACCTACGTGATTGAAGGGTTGCCGCCGGGACCGATCGCGAACCCCGGCCGAGCTTCGCTCGAAGCAGCGGCAAATCCGGCGCGAACCCGCGATTTATTCTTCGTTGCCGATGGAAACGGGGGGCACAGCTTCACCGAGACTTACGAGCAGCACCAGAAGAACGTCGCTCGGTTGCGGACCATGGAAAAGCAGATTCAAAACGATGCGGTCGAGCCGCTGGACGAGCCGGCGCCGGCTGTCGCGCCCACCACAACAGAAACCGGCACCACACAGGACGAGCCTGCCCCGAAGCCCGCCCCGCGGGCGCGAACCCGGCCAAACCGGTAGGGCGCTGTAGAGCCTTCGCAGCACATCATTCAGCAACAGGGATCGAATCAGACCGCCGTCGGCATTCGGCCTGGTGTCTGATTCACCTTTTGATCGCGCATCATCTTATCCGAAACCGGTTTCCATGTTCGCGTGAAAACGCATCAACCAAAAGCGCAGAACTTCGATTCTGATTCCATCAAAAGCGGATTTCACTCGGCCACAAAATTCTCTAACGTCGGGACGATCCGTTAAACGAATCTCACATCTGGGTGCTTCGGAGAAACCACGCGATGGCGTTGTCGAGCATGACCGGCTTTGCAAGAAGCCACGGCGCCAGTGGGCCGTATGCGTTCGAATGGGAGTTAAAATCCGTGAACGCCAAAGGGTTCGACCTTCGGACGCGGCTACCGACCGGCTGGGACGATATAGAAGCGACGATAAGGAAGCGCGCAGCACAAGTGTTGTCACGCGGAACGGTCTACGCCAACCTAACGGTGAAGCGCAGCAACGCGGTTCCCCTTGTTCGCGTCAATGAACAGGTTCTGGCATCTCTCCTGAAGGTCGCGCGCGATTTGTGTGGCAAAATCGACGTGCTCGCGCCGAGCATTGACGGTTTGCTATCGATAAAGGGTGTTATGGAGGTCGTTGAACCGGAGCTCGACGATGCCGAGGAACTCGCAGCAAAGACCGCCGTCGCTGAAACCTTCGAGCAGGCGCTGCGCAGCCTAGTGGATATGCGCGAGCGTGAAGGAGCTACGCTTGGCGGCGTACTAATGCAGCGCATGGATGAGATCGAGCGTCTCGCGCGCAGGGCAGAGGCCGCCCCTGGCCGTCAACCGGGCGCAGTGAAGGCGCGACTTGCCGAGCAGATTACCGCATTGCTCGACACATCGGACCGCTTCGATCAGGATCGACTCCATCAGGAAGCGATCTTGATCGCTACGAAGGCCGATATCCGCGAGGAATTGGATCGCATTGCCTCGCATATTTCGCAGACGCGCGAGTTGATCGGCAGGGGCGGGCCGATCGGACGAAAGCTTGATTTTCTTGCGCAGGAGTTCAACAGGGAAGTCAACACTTGCTGCTCGAAGTCGAACGATCTCGAACTGACAAATGTCGGACTTGAACTGAAAAACGCCGTCGAACAGTTTCGCGAACAGGTCCAGAATCTGGAGTGATCGATGACTGCTCACGATCGGGGTTTCGACGGAGTCGAACGGCGCGGCCTGATGTTCGTGCTATCGTCGCCTTCCGGTGCTGGAAAAACCACGCTGTCGCGGCTGCTGATCGAGCGCGTCGAGGGTTTGAGCCTGTCGGTCTCTGCGACCACGCGCCCGATGCGGCCGGGCGAGGTCGATGGTCGTGACTACAAGTTCGTCGACGACGCAACCTTTGCGGCCATGGTCAAGCACAATGATCTGCTGGAATGGGCCGTCGTGTTCGACAATCGCTACGGCACGCCGCGCGCACCAGTGTATGCAGCGCTGGCGTCCGGCCGCGACGTACTGTTCGATATCGACTGGCAAGGCACGCAGCAATTGCGCGAGAAGGCACGGGCCGACGTGGTCAGCGTCTTTATTCTACCGCCGTCCGCCACTGATCTGGAACGACGCCTGCATACCCGTGCCCAGGATGCAGATCATGTCATCCGCGAACGAATGGACCGCGCCACGCATGAACTCAGCCACTGGGCCGAGTACGATTACATCGTCATCAACCAGAATGTCGATGAAGCGTTTGCTGAGGTGCAGTCAATTCTGAAGGCTGAACGGCTCAAGCGCGAACGCCGAACCGGATTGACGGCGTTCGTGCGAGAATTGCAGCGGCAACTTGAGACTTAGAGCCTCGCCTGTGATGCATCCGAAGCGAGGCGCTGTGACTTTGATTTGACGAGTTCGCTTAGAAACCTTTTCATTCGCCGCTACGTCGTTGCTCCACGTGATGCCCGAGACAGAATTTCCATGATGTCGCGAGATTGCGCCTCGATGTCCTGGCGTATGCGCAGCACGTCACTGCGGGAGGTTTGTGCCGTATCGGGCCCCTGTCGTTTCCAGGGCGGAGGGTAGCCTTGGTCGACCAAATCCTCGATCAATCGCGAGTGACGGACTTGCAAGAGGCTGCTCAGATTCCCGAACTTGACAGCTGCAAATCCAAGAAACCCTGCTACGGCCAACGCGCCAGCGAGTCCACCCAGCAGCATAGATGACGAGTGGGACTGAATTTCAGCCTCAGGAACGCTGACGACGGCTGAAGCAAGGCTTGGCTCGCTGCGTTCGCCGCGCGCCTGAGTATCAGACTCGATTGTTGCCGCAGAGACCGGCGTGCCGTTCGGCGTCTGCGGACCAGACGTGACTGCGGCTTGTACCGGCGGTTGCGTCGCATTGGCGACCGGTGCTGCGTTGATGGCCGGATCGGGCCACTGTGTGGTAGTGGCCGGTTGCGAGATATTCGTGTTTTGCGCAGGTTCGTCGGAAGAATCCCTCGTGGACGGCAGAGAGTTGGTGTCTGCTGGATCGTTCGCGCTTGTCGCGTCATCGAGCTCCGCATGAGCATTCGTGATGGACGGCCGGAGAGGTGGTGCGGAAGACCTCATTGCCGGCTTGTCCGACGCGGAAGCAGACGGCGACGGCCTTGCTGAGGTTTCCAGCGCAGTCTTGCCGCGGCCTTCGCCGAGATACCAGCAGTGACGCTTCGTTCCCGGCTCGACGCGATAATGCCAGTGACCTCCGCGCGGCGTCGTCGCGCCCGGTTTTACGAGGCAGGTATCGTCCGCGCGTGCCGAGCCATGGACGGTGATCGCAAGCATGCCGCCCGTGAACAAAGCTACCCCAAGGGTTGAGAGACGTTTCCCCAAACGGTTTGACATGCATATCCCCGATCATGACAAGATTCACGATGCTTTTTCGTTAATAATCGAGAAAGACTTGGGTCGCATTGCGCCGTAAATCCGGAATGGTCGGGGCGTAATTGAGGCTGAATGACCTCTCTTCTGCCTACATTTTTTACCTGCTCGGCCACCTTAACGTAGGCGCGCGGTCTCGCGGCTTCGCGATAAAGATAACATGTGCACAACAACACCGAACTTTACGGCGATTGCGGCGCATCAACGCCATAACATCGTCTCAGATCCGATCCGTTCTATTGCGGTGTATGTCCGCCAATTCACGAGCCATCGCAACGAAACCGGATATTGGAACGGTCTCCGCGCGCCGCGTGGGGTCGATGCCTGCCGCAGCCGCCAGCGACGCCGGATCAGCGGGCAACGATTTCAGGCTTTGCCGTAGCATCTTCCGGCGATGCCCGAACGCGGCGGCGGCAACTTGCTCTAGCATCCGCCGGTCGCATGGCTCGGGGCTATCGCGTGGTATCAGCCGCACCACCGAAGACGTGACCTGGGGTTGCGGAACGAAAGCCGCGGGCGAGATGTCGAACAGAATTTTGGTCTCTGTGCGCCAGTTCGACAGCACGGCGAGGCGGCCATACGCATCGTCGTTTTCGCGGGCAACGATCCGTTCGGCGACCTCGCGCTGAAACATCAGCACCATGGCGTCATACCATGGCGGCCAGGGCTCGATGCTGAGCCAGCGGATCAAAAGCGCGGTGGCGATGTTGTAAGGCAGGTTGGCGACGATCTTTGCGCGCATCGTGCCGAGCAGGGGTCGTGGATCGAAGCTTGTCGCATCCGCGTTGACGATCGTGAGGCGGCCGGGATAGCGAGCCGAGATTTCTTCCAGCGCGCCAAGCGCGCGTTCGTCACGCTCGATGGCGATGACGCGCATCGCGCCGAGCGCAAGCAGCGCCCGCGTCAATCCGCCAGGACCCGGCCCGATCTCGATGACGGTCGCATCCTGGAGCGGACCGGCGGCGCGCGCGATCCGGGCCGTGAGATTCAGATCGAGTAGAAAGTTCTGTCCCAGCGATTTTCGCGCCGACAACGCGTGACGTTTGATGACGTCGCGCAGCGGCGGAAGGTCATCAATCGCGCTCATGCCGAACGTGTCGACGCTGCCATCCGCGCGGCGAGGCTCAGCGCAGCGATCAGACTCGATGGATCGGCGCGTCCCGTGCCGGCGATGTCGAATGCAGTGCCGTGATCAGGCGATGTACGGATAAACGGCAGTCCCAGCGTGACATTGACGGCCCGATCGAAAGCCAGCGTTTTGACCGGAATCAGAGCCTGATCGTGATACATGCAAATGGCACAGTCGTAAGTCCGGCGCGCGGCCTCATGGAACATGGTGTCGGCCGGAAGCGGGCCTTTGACGTCGATTGCTTCGGCGCGCAGGATTGCGACGGCCGGTGCAACGATCGTCTGATCCTCGGTTCCGAGCGAGCCGTCCTCTCCCGCGTGGGGATTCAATCCGGATACCGCGATGCGGGGGCTGGTGATTCCAAATCGCGAGCGTAGGTCTGCAACGACAATGCGAACGGTATCCACAATCATGCGGCTCGACAGCATTGTGATCGCATCGCGCAAGGGCAGGTGGATAGTGACGGGCACGACCGCAAGATCGGGCGACCACAACAGCATCACAGGCTGCGGTGCGTTGGAGTTCGTTGCCGCCAGTTCGGCGAGAAATTCGGTGTGGCCAGGATGGGCGAATCCCGCCCGGTGGAGCACGCTCTTGGCGATCGGATTGGTGACCACTGCTCCCGCATGGCCCGCTACAACATCGTTGACCGCATGACGGATCGATCCAATCGCTGCGGGGGCGCTGTTGTCGTCGGGATGACCGGGATGCGCGGTTGCCGGATGCCCCGTGGCGACAATCGGAAGTGCTTCATTGAATATCTGGGAAAGGTCTTTCTGGCCAACCTCCGCCAAGGAAAGATCAAGCAAGGGAAGATCAAGTCCGAGCAGCTTTGCCCGGGCCGCGATGAAGACGCTATCGCCAAGAAGATAGAAGGGAGGAACGGCATCGCTCTTGCGGCGCAGCCAGGTCGCGATCGTGATATCCGGTCCGATGCCGGCCGGCTCGCCCAGGGTCAATGCAATCGGCTTCACCACGCGGTGGCTCCAGCGCGGCTTTTGATAGAATACACGCCGCCGTTCATGACATCTGCCGCATCACCCTGCTGGACACGCGGGAAACGTCATTTGTCGCCTTTCTCCGGACGACTCTCACGATATTCGATCATCGCGGATCTTCGAATATCGTCCAGGTAGGATTTGGACCGCTTCTCATACTTGTCGGCAAACATTTTTTCCCGGATTTCCTTTTTCTTCGGGGTGTCCACACTGGTTACCTTCTTTTCGCATACCGCTACCATTTCGACGCCCTGCCGCGTGATTTCCGGTGGAGTCAGATGCCCCACGGGCGTCTTATCGAGCAGATCTCGAAGCGTAGGTGGCAGGTCAGCGGACGTTTTTGTGATCGGATCGCGTAGGGTGGCATTCCGCATCGCCTTGACGGTGCGAACGGCCTCCGAGCAAGACTGAATGCGCTCGCGCAAAGAATTGGCTTCGTTGCGCCGCGCCTCCACCACCGGACCCGCCGCGCCGCGCGGAACGATCAGGACAACGGGCCGCATCCGGTATTCGACCCCCTCGATTTTCGATTTATCCTCGCCGCTATTCTTCAGCGCTTCATTGACATCACGATCGCTCACAAGAAGACTTTCCTTGAAGCGGCCGCGCACAAGGCTTCCCCAAACCATATCAGCTCTCAGGCGCGCCTTGATCGTGTCCGGACGAACTCCCTGAGAGCCGATCGATTTTGTCAGCTGTTCGGGCGACATCCCCATCCGCGCGCCCATGCTGGCGTATGCCTGATCAATATCCGTCGAAGTCGGGTTCACGCCGAACTTCTTGGCCTCCCTGATCTTCACCTTTTCGCCGATCAACTCTTCGATCACCTCCTGCCGGGGCGGAGATTTGTGGGTGGATATCTTAATCAGGCGGATGCGCTGCTCGATATCAAAAGTGGTGATCGGCTCGCCGTTGACCATGACCGCGACCGACTGGGCAAGCAGCGGCGAGTTCAAGCCGACGAAAGAAAGAAACGCGAATAAGGCCAGACGGCTCAACGGCCGGAAGAGCAAGATCATTTTCATGTCAATGCGCGCTTAGCAGGTCTATTGTCGTCGAGGTCTGAGTTCATCAGGCGGCACAGCCTGCTTCTTCAAAGTACCACCACTTGAAACTAGCGGATGCCAGAGCCGGTCGACCCTCCGCGGGTCTGGCCCAAGGTTCTCAGCCCAAGCTGAAGCATGAAAGCATGGTTAAGCTGGGGCGGCGTTGCTCCCGCGGAATAAATGTATGACGTCACGTAGTTGAGGCCGAGAACAAAACAATCGTCCACGTATCCCGCGCCGACTGCATACTGGTTGATTTGATTAGCTTCCAGGTCCCACCGTGCCGCACCCTGCACGACCCAGTTGGATGCAACCTTTATGGAACCGGTGCCCAAAAGACCTCGGCGCCTTGTGAGAAAGCCGAGGGCGGGCTGCTCCGCATAATCGCCGTACAACACGCTCCCGGACCACCGGCTGAAACTGGCGCGGCCTTCGGCTTCGAAGCGCTGCACATTCAAGGTCGCCTCATCAATCCGCGCGCGGGTGCTGAACGTGAAGATGCTGTTGGGCGAATAGTTCACGCTTGTGACGTAGTCGGATTGCGGGCGCTGCAAGCCGGAATTGACGCCGGTATTGGTGATATCCGCGACAGCAAACGAGTTCAGGCCGAACAGCTGATAGGACTGTCCGAACAGAAAGTTGATCGCGCCGCCCTGATCGAATTGAGTCGTCGCCTGTGCGCCGACGTTGGCGCGACCGCCACCCTCGACACGGTCATAACCGGAGAATTTGTCCACGCTGAAGAGATTGCTGGCGTCGAAGACCAGGCTTTGCGCATCCTCATTCGGCAGCTTGCCCGCATAGCTTTCATTCGGACGGATGATGACCTGCGCAATCGGTTCGATCGTTGTGGTGCCCCAGGGCTGAACGTTGATGAAGGGATAGCGATATTCGAGACCCACAACGGGCATGAGGCGGAGTGCCTGCGTGGTACCGGGCTGGATGAAATTGGACACGCCCGGCTGGTTCGAGATGTCAGCATTGATGGCGTCGGCGCGAAGCGAAGCGAACGGCGTCCAGATCTGACCAAAGGAATCGGTGAACGACTTCCGCCACTGTGCCTGTGCGGTCAAGCGTATATAGGTTCCCGGAATGCCTCGAAGCAAACAATTGGCCGGTGTTCTCGCCGCTGGGTCAGCCGACGTTGGCGCGCACACGAACGAGGTATTCGCCAGCGTCGAGATCGGATCGAACTGCGCCTGATCACGCGCGAGATTGACGAAGTTGAACTTGTAGCTGAATTCGCCGCCAATGACCGAATGGTTGATGACATTCGAATAGTCGATGACAGGCGCAACCACCGGAACCAGGCTCTGATTGCCCGAGAAGCTCAGGTAGTGAATCGCGCGGGCATCGAAGTAGCTACGGGTACCGACGCCGGTCAGATAGAGTTGCGAAATCGCTTCGGTCGGCAGAGTCAGGAACGATTGCATCAAGTCCCTGTACTGCTTCAACCGGTAGTCGGAGAAGAAGAAGTAGTCGCTTAACAGAACGCCGTCCCAACCCCAGACCCATTTATCGTTCAAGGCAAACTGGCCTTTGGTATCCACACCGCCGCGGAAGTCCCGGTTGCCGGGCCCCGAACCGAAGGCGTCCGGATCAAGCTGATTGATACCATAAGCACGGATTTGATAGGCGCCGTCCACGAAACGCTGCCTGAACTCGCCTTGCATCAACACGCCTTGTCGCGTGGTGAATCGGGGAGAAAGGGTCAGGTCGTAGTCCGGCGCGAGCGCGAAATAGTAGGGAACCTCGACCCCGACCCCGTAGGGAGAATAGGACGTAAAGGTGGGCACCAGGAAGCCGCTTTTGCGCTTCACAGTCGGATCTGGTGTTGAGAAGAAAGGCATATAGGCCATAGGCACGCCGTAAAATTCCAATCGGGCGTCCTCGAAGTACAACATCTTCTCGGTCTGATCGTGAATGATGCGGGCACCCTTGACCTGCCAAAGCGGGGGCTTTTTCGGATTCTCCCTGCAGGGCACGCAGGCTGTATAGACGCCGTTTTCGAATACCGTGTAGTTGCCCTTGGTCCGATCGGCCCGGGTTGCGGCCATGCGCGTCGCATCGGCCGTGTCAACTCTCAGCGAATCGACGAAGCCGTCCCGGTAGTCGTCGCTCAAATCCAGGATATTGGCGTAGGTGATCTTGCCTCCCGCATCAGTCATGCGGATGTTGCCTTCGGCATGGAGCCGCTTGGTTTTCTGGTCGTAGATGACCTTGTCCGCCTCGACGCTCGTGCCGTTGTAGAACATCTGCACATTGCCGACGGCCGACACGCGAGAATTGTTGTAGTCGTAGTCGAGCTCGGTGGCTTGAACGAGCATCTGCCCGTCATTCTGAGGTGGCGGCGGCGTAGGCTTGGGCGGGCGAGGATTGTAAGTGAAGCTTTGTGCCACAGCCGGAGTAGTTGCGACGACGTCAATCACAGCGGCGGCAATCAGTCCGAGAACGGCCGCCGTCAGCGAGGCCGGAATCACGGACGCACCAGACCGACGGCGGCGCAGTGAGACGCGCCGCTCGCGAACAGGCGAGCGCTTACGGAGGGTGGCGATTGCAGCCACTATCCGTCCTCCTGATGCAGCAAGACCAAAAAGCCGGTGAGGCTGCCGACGCAGACCGGCAGCCACGCCGCAGCGATTGGATTCATCAGCTCGGCCTTGCTCAAATCCTCAGTTACCTTAGACAGGACATAGAGCAGAAAGCCTGAACCCACGCCACTTAAAACCATCTTTTGCACCCCGCCGAAGCGGAAGAAGCGGAGGCTCACCGAGGCCGCCAGCATCACCATTGCAGCCAGCAAAAACGGCTGTGCGATGAGTTTGTGGTATTGTAGCCGGTATCCTGCGGTTGCAAATCCTGAGCTCTCGGAGGATCTGATATAACTCGGTAGTTGCCAAAATGACACAGTTTCGGGGGTGGAGAAGCTGTTTTGGACCTGTGCCGGCGTCAGACTGGTCGGAAGGACAAAGGTTTCCTGCTCGACCGGCGGATTGTCCAGCGTAAACCGGCGAACGCCTTTGAACAGCCAGCGCCCGTCTTCCAGGGCTGCTTCGCGCGCCTCGATACGTTCCTCGAACTTGGAATGGGGATCGAACGTGAACACGGTGAGCCCCGTCAAGCGCACGCCTTGCTGCTCACTGCGCGCCGCATTGATGATAGCCTGACCGTCGTCGGTGACTTGGTTGATCCAGAAACCGGATGCGTCCTGGAGACCTCCTCCGGAGACACCGCCAAACAGTTCGGCCTCCATCCGCTTGGACAATTCGCGCAGGTTGGCAGACAAAGGATTGTAGACCGTGGTGGCGAGGGCGCCGAGCACGATCGCGCACACGAGTGCCGGCGAGATGAATTGCCACGCCGAAACGCCGGCGGCGCGGGCCACCACCAGTTCAAGCTGCCGCGACAGTGCGAGATAGCACGTCATGGCGCCGATCAGGACACAGAACGGGGTCAGTTTCTCAAGGAGCTGGGGCACCCTGAAAAGCGATGTTTCCGCAACCACGAGTGCCGATGCCGACGCAAGCCCCGACGTCCTCCGGACCATTTCAATGTAATCGACAAGAACGAGTAGCAGAAAAATGCTGACGAAAACGCCGAGCGCAGCCACCATGAAGCGGCCAGCAAAATAACGACCCAACGTGTTCGTCAACATGCTCATGCGAGGGCCGGTCTCTTCCCCAGCAGGCGGAGGAGCCGCTCGTTCGATCTGTTGATCGCCTCCGTTAACGCGGCGGATGGTTCGAGCACGATTCCAGCAACGATCACCCGCAAGCAGATACCAATTGCCCCGAAAAGAAGCAGGTATTGCAGGAGCGCGGCCATCGGCGATTTCACAGTCATGACCGAAAGCGCGAAGCCTGCCATACGAAGGCCGAACACCGCCGCAATTGCCGCTCCCATGGAGAAATTGCGACTCTGGCGCGTGGTGCGCGGTGTTCCGAGGAATGCGAAGGTCAGCGCTGCAAAGGCAAACGGATAGATCGGGGCGGTGAATCGATCGTGAAGCTCGGCGCGGAATTGGCCACGCATCTGCTGAACCAGAGGGTCCTTCTGATCGGGAGCAATCAACTCCCACAGGTAACGTTCACGAATGCCATAAATAACGTCATGCCCTCGATTGGAGAATTTCGACATGTCGAACGCATAGCGGTCAAACGCGACCATGGCCGGTTCGCGCTTGCCCGTCTCGAATCTCTCCAGGTGCCCATCTTCCAGAATAAGAAACGATCCCTGGTCGTTCTTCATCACCGTTCCGTGGTCGGCGATGATACTGAGGCGCTCTTCAGGATTACGGCGATCATCAATGAAAATTCCGGCGAGTTGGCCACCAGGCTGTCGTTCCCGAATACGAATTGTCAGATTCGGATCCAGTTGCGCAAATCGGCCGGGTTGCAGAACGTTCGCCAGAACGTCGGCGGTGATCTCGGCATCCCATCGCTTCAACCGACGCATCCCATCAGGCGCAAGGTAGGCCGCGATGAACGCCACCAGCAAGGCCACAATCACCGTTGCATAGATGAACGGCCGGAAGAGCCGGAACGGCGATAAGCCGGCGGCGTTCATCACGATGATTTCCGAGTCCGTAGCAAGCTTGTGGAGAGTGTGCGAGATCGCGATCATCAGCGCAATCGGGGAGATGATCAGCACCAGCACGGGGATAGCAAGGCTGGTGATCCCCAGAAACGTCAGGATGGTCTGTCCCTGGCTTGTCATCAGGTCGATTCCACGCAACGCCTGCGTAATCCAGATCACCCCTGTCAGGCTGACCAGGACCACCACAAACGACGCCAGCGTCGTCCGGAAAATATACTTGTCGATCGACCCCATCGGTCTGAACGATCCCCAATCTTTCAGGCAAACACATCCGGCAACGCCAGACCGCGACCGAGACGTCCCCAGCGTCCCGCCATGTTTTACCTGACTCGTCTCTCAGTACCATCCCTTTGATCTGTCAACAAAATGGCCGAGGCTTAATGTCCGTCGATTATAGTTAAAATCCGGAATATGTGACACTGCAGCCACGGCGGCGGGGGTTAATTGCGCTCAAAGCGAATTTGTAGCAACGGCGCCGAAAGCTGACACGGTGTTGAACCCTTGGCAGCGTTGCCGTTGACAGGTCATAGTCGCTAAGTCACACGCTGGCCCGATTTCGAGGCCGCACCACCCTGATCCTGGAGGATTCCGATGCCCGACGCCGTCAAGGTGGGCTTTGTTCCTGTTTCGACCGCTTCGCGCGGGACCCTCGTAGTATTTTGCGATGATGCGCTGAAGTTCGGCCAAGCCGCGAGCAAGGCTCTCGGGTCGTCAACCGCACTTGTCAAACGGGCGGCTGCAGCCAATCAGTTCAAAGGCAAAAGCGCGACGACACTCGATATTCTCGCGCCGGAGGGGCTCAAGGCTAATCGCCTGATCGTCGTGGGTGCCGGCAAAACCTCGGCTCTCAAAAGCAGCGATTTCTTGAAATTCGGCGGTGTTCTTGCGGGAAAGATTCGTAGCGATAACGGCGGCGTCACGATCATTGCGGAGCTGCCATCCGCAATGATGGGTCCGGATCAGTCGGCGGCGCTGGCTTCCGGTATCCGGTTACGCGCTTACAAATTCGATCGTTACAAGACGCGGAAAAAGGACGGCGACGATGCGGTATTGCGCGCCGATATATCGATAGCGGTCGCCGACGTCGCCGCAGCAAAGAAGGCGTTCGCGCCTGTCAATCACGTTGTCGACGGTGTCATTATCGCGCGCGACCTCGTGAACGAACCGCCGAATGTACTTTATCCGGAGGAATTCGCGCGGCGCGCGAGCCGGTTGCGCGCGATCGGAGTCGGTATCAACGTTCTTGACGTCAAGGCGATGACCAAACTTGGCATGGGGGCGCTGCTGGGTGTGGGGCAGGGGTCGGCACGGCCCAGCCGGACGGTCGTCATGCGCTGGAATGGCGGCAAGAAGGGCGAACCGCCCGTCGCTTTCATCGGCAAGGGCGTTTGCTTCGACACCGGCGGAATCTCGATCAAATCCGCCAGCGGCATGGAAGACATGAAGGGCGACATGGGCGGGGCGGCCTGTGTGGTGGGGTTGATGCATGCGCTCGCCTCGCGCAAGGCGAAGGTGAACGCCGTCGGCGTCATCGGCCTTGTCGAGAACATGCCAGACGGCAACGCGCAGCGGCCCGGCGATATCGTAACGTCAATGTCAGGGCAGACCATCGAGATCATCAACACCGACGCCGAGGGCAGGCTGGTCCTTGCAGACGTGCTCTGGTACGTCACCCGCAAGTTCAAGCCGAAGGTGATGGTTGATCTCGCAACGCTCACCGGCGCGATCATGGTGGCGCTCGGCACCGCCCACGCCGGCCTGTTCTCCAACAATGACGAACTGTCGGAGCGACTGACCAAGGCAGGCTTGGAGACCGGTGAGCGGGTCTGGCGGATGCCGCTTGCGCCTGAATACGACAAGCTGATCGACTCGCAGTTTGCTGACATGAAAAACACCGGCGGCCGCTATGGCGGCTCGATCACGGCTGCTCAATTTTTGCAACGGTTCATCGACGATACGCCGTGGGCGCATCTCGACATCGCGGGAACGGCGATGGGCGCTCCCAAATCCGACATCAATCAGAGTTGGGGATCCGGGTTCGGCGTGCGGTTGCTGGATCGCCTCGTCGCGGAGCATTACGAAACGCAGCGATGACGGAAGTTTTGTTCTACCATTTGCAGAACATGTCGCTTGAAAAAGTTCTGCCACCGCTGCTCGAGAAAACCTTCGAACGCGGATGGCGCGCCGTCGTCCATACAACATCTGAGGAGCGCGCCGATGCGCTCGATGCGCATCTATGGTCCTATCGTGACGATTCTTTCCTGCCGCATGCGACGTGGCGGATCGAGGACGCCAGCGAACAGCCGATTATCCTGACAGTCGACGGCCGAAATCCCAACCGGGCCACCGTCAGATTTCTAATCGACAGCGCCCCACTTCCGGACAGTCCTGATACCTACGAACGGCTGGTGCTGATCTTCGATGGCGACGATAGTGGCGCGCTAGATGCCGCGAGGGCCGTCTGGACAGAGTGCAAGTCACGAGGGTTTGAGGCGACCTACTGGCAGCCTGACGAAACTGGACGCTGGCAGCGTCGCAAGTAGCCAGATAGAGCGGTTGTAATTTGATGATACTTGAAGCTTTCTGCTCAGACACTAAGGTCCAGTCATGGTCACGCCGCAAATAGGTGGTGGGACAGGTTTTTTACGATCCGTCGGGATAAAATTCGTCGTGAGACAGCCCAGATTTCGCCGAAGGGCCTTGATGTCGCTCCTTCTGATAGCGCCGCTTGTATCGGGCTGCGGCAGCGCATCGGATATATTGTCGTCAGATCTGCTGTCGAAGGATGCGGACTGGTTTTCGCGATCCGGCAGGGTGTTCGTCAAGAACGTTTCGATTGAAACACCGCCGCTCACGCCGGACAAGCCGGTCGCGCCGGACGACCTCATCAGTGCGGACGGTCTTTGTACGGGGATGGCGCCGCCGATCGGCGCAGGGGGACCCGGTGCACCCTCCGACAACGCTACCGCTGCTCCGCCAACTGCAACGGGTACGGTGGCGTTAGGTCATACCGAATGCGACGTGACGCGCGGCATCGGAGTCGCGCCGGATAATGTCAGTCTCTCCAACAATCCGGGGGGAGATCGTGTTGCAGTCTTGACGTTCCTGAGAGGACCACGCGCCGGAACTTATACATTTTCGGCGGGACGTCTGTCCTCGATCGAGCGGGCGCCTGAACTAGCCGCACCTCAGAAGCCGGAGCGGCGAGCGAAAAAACGGTAGAAGCGTGAGCTGGAGCTCCGCTTCCAATAGAATTGAAATCCTTGCTTTATGATTTTGATTTAACGCGTTTTCTTCACACAAACTAGCATCCGCGGCGCTCGAAAACACTAAAGTTTTTCAGCAACGGTTTCCGTCAGCTTGGGGCGTTATCGTAGGACGAGCTGGCCTCCAGCCATTCCTCCTCGGCGCGCTGCAGG
Source organism: Nitrobacter vulgaris (assembly GCF_031453995.1). NCBI lineage: Bacteria > Pseudomonadati > Pseudomonadota > Alphaproteobacteria > Hyphomicrobiales > Nitrobacteraceae > Nitrobacter > Nitrobacter vulgaris. The sequence goes on from NZ_JAVDPZ010000002.1 coordinate 96,078, forward strand.
GCGTCGACCGCGCTGGCCCGTGCCTTTGTGAGTTGCGCCGCCTGTTTGGGCTCGCGCTTGAACAGATCCGGCAACGCAAGGGCGACGTCGATTTTTTCGATGATGCCGGTGATTCGCTCGATCTCGGCCTCGGCGGCCGTAATCTTCTGTTTGAGCGGCGCGCGCCGTTCGATCCTCTCGCGCCGCGGCTTGTCACGGCCGTCGTCGCGCTCGCCAGACGACCCGCGGTCGCGACCGTTTGTGCGGAGGCCGCGTGCCGACAAAACCGCGCGGCGGTAATCGTCGAGGTCCCCGTCGTAAGGAGTAACGGCGCGGTCTGCCACAACCCACAGCCGGTCGGCGCAGGCCTCAATTAGATAGCGGTCATGCGAGACCATAATGACAGCACCGGGATATTCGTTGATTGCTTCGGCAAGCGCGGCCCGACTGTCGATATCGAGATGGTTGGTCGGTTCGTCAAGAATGATCATGTTGGGGGCGAAGAACGTCGCAAGCCCGAGTAAAAGGCGCGCTTTTTCGCCACCCGAAAGGCTTCGAACAAGGGTGTCGCCCGCCTTGCCTGAAAAGCCGATGCCTCCCACGCGAGCGCGAATTTTTGTTTCGGGGGCATCTGACATCAGTCGCCGCACATGATCGTAGGGCGAGCCGTCGAGGTCCAGTTCGTCGGTCTGATGCTGGGCGAAATAGCCGATCGATAGCTTGTCGGCGCGCACCACTTTGCCGGCGAACGGTTGCAGCTTGCCGGCGAGCAGTTTGACGAGGGTGGACTTGCCGTTGCCGTTGGCGCCGAGCAGGGCGATGCGATCGTCCTCGTCGATCCGCAAGGTTACGCGCTTGAGGACTGGCGATTCCCGATCGTAACCTACGACTGCCTCGTCAACGGCAATGATCGGCGGCGACAACAGCTTGTCCGGCACGGGAAACGAAATCTCGCGCACGTCTTGTGTCACCAGCGCCGTCACGGGCTTCATGCGCTCGAGCATCTTCACGCGCGACTGCGCCTGGCGTGCCTTCGAGGCCTTGGCCTTGAAGCGATCGACGAAATCTTGAAGCCGCTTGCGTTCGTCGGCCTGCCGCCTGGCGTGCTTGGCGTCGAGCATCTCGCGGGCAGCGCGCTGGTCCTCGAACGAGGAGTAGGTGCCCTTGTGGAGAGTGAGCTTGCCGCGATCGAGGTGCAGGATCTGATCGACGGATGTGTCGAGCAGGTCGCGGTCGTGGCTGATGATGATGACCGTACGCGGGTAGTGCGCGAGGTGATCTTCCAGCCAGAGCGTTCCTTCGAGATCGAGGTAATTGGTCGGCTCATCCAACAGCAACAAATCGGGTGCAGCAAAGAGGGTTGCCGCGAGCGCGACGCGCATACGCCAGCCGCCTGAGAATTCCGAACAGGGGCGGGCCTGGTCCGCCGTTGAAAATCCGAGACCGCTCAGGATCGACGCCGCGCGTGCGGGTGCGGAATGGGCGTCGATATCGACGAGACGCGTCTGGATGTCGGCGATGCGGTGTGGATCGCGAGCAATTTCGGCTTCATGCAGCAGCGCGTGGCGTTCGATGTCGGCCTTCAGCACCACCTCGATCAGGCTTTCAGGGCCGTCGGGAGCTTCTTGTGCGAGGCTACCGACGCGCCAGCGCGGCGGAACGGCAATGGTCCCCGTTTCGGTCGGTAGCTCACCGCGTATGGCATGGAACAGCGTCGATTTTCCGACACCGTTACGCCCGACAAAGCCGACACGAGCGCCGGGCACGATCTGAACAGAGCTATGGTCGATCAGCAGCCGTCCGGCGATGCGGATCGAAATATCGGTGATGGACAGCATGGATGTTTTTCACCGCTGCGCCGGCCAAACGCAACTCGTTTGTGGGCGTTCGGGAGCAAATACGGCGAAGGCTTCAACCGAAACGAGACCAGCGTAAGGAGGTCAGCCGTGGCCGTCCTGCGCACTCAGCTGCTGCAACAGCACCTGAAGCCGGAAAGGTAGTTCCGGCTCTTCCGGCCGCAGGTCGGTTCGCAGCCGCTCACCGATCGCTTTCGCGACCTCTTTGCTGGTCTGCGGATCAATCCGATCGGCGCTTTCGGCGATTCGGTCGGGCATTGTGGTTCGGTGTCCCTGCGGTGCGCTATAGGATTAAGCCCCGAAGCGGTAAATTGTTTCGGGGATATGGCCTATCGCGTGCAGTATCTGCAAGCCCGAGGATAACAGCCGATGTGGAAATCAAACGTTTAGACGGGCCAGGGTCTTCGGAAATCGGAGGCCGGGGCCCGGCCCCGCGTACACCAAAACCGGGGCCGAGCAAGTCGTCATTCTCGGCTAGCCATTGTTCAAGCGCGTGCCCGCTCGCAGAAATTTCTGAGGATCGACGGCTTCCCCGTCGATCCTTGTTTCGTAGTGCAGGTGCGGACCTGTCGAACGGCCCGTCGATCCGACCTCACCGATGACCTGTCCGGCCTTGACGGTTTGGCCGATCTTCACATCGATTTCCGAAAGGTGACCGTAGCGGGTCGACAAGCCATTGCCATGATCCACCTCGACCATCCGGCCATAGCCACCCGTCCAGTTCGCGGAGATGACCTTTCCGTTCGCCGTCGTCCGCACGGGGTTTCCCGCCGTAGCGCGAAAATCGAGCCCGGTGTGCATTGCCGGTCGCCCAACGAACGGATCGACGCGAACGCCGAAACCGGACGTGAATTCAAGCTCTCCCACGACCGGCTTGCGATAGGGAACAAGGGCGAGCGCGCGATCCAGCCGGTCGATCTGCGCACGCGTCAGGTTGACGCGGTAAAGCTGACGCTCGAACGGATCAGAATCGGATCGCAGCTTGACAGGCACATAGGGCCCACCCGTGCCGGGATACAGCGTGGCGGTCGCCATCTTCGCCACGCTCAGTCCGAGATCGGAGAAAACTCCACGCATCCGGTGCAGGCGGGAATCCATACCATCCGCGATCGAACTCAATTCGGCGATCTGACGGCTCTCGACCCGATCGAGCGACGATTTCAACTGCAAGAGCCTGTTGTCCTCGCCGGTGACGTTCATGAGCGGGACCGGTTTTGCACGGGCATTGGCCGGCTGGCGAAAGTCAAGGGGCGCGCCTCGATCGGGTAGCGCCTCGAAAGTAGTAGTATCGTTGATCGGGGAGGGCTTTTCAGACCGCGATGAGCCTGCGTCAGCGTCGTTTCCCGCCTTCCGGGCCGACCCTTTGATTGACCCCGTTACTGAAACCTCAGATATGGCACTCAGGGCACTTGCGCGAGATTCAAGCACCGTCTGACGGCGCATGATCTCGTCGAGCTTTCTCTCGAACTGTTCCTGATCGATCAATTGACGGCTGGTGGTACGATCGACCCGCGAGCGCAATTCGGCAATGCGATCTTCGTAGGCATATTGCATGTCCGCCTGCCGCGCGATGAGCCGCGTCAGCACATCATCGCGGAAGGCGAAATAGGTCGCAGTCGCAGCCGACCAGATCCCGAGCAGCGTGACGGTTCCGACCGCAATCCAGAACACGACCGGGCCAAACCGAACCTGTCTGCCGCCATGAGCAAAAGTGTAACCGCTCCGCTTTTCCCTCATTCCCGGCAAGCTAGCCGCTGCCGCGTAGCGCGAAGGATGTCGATCATGATCGTGGGTGCGATGCGGCGGGTACTCGGCGCACTGACTGGAACGGTACGGCATCGATACTCCTGTGCCGACCTGAAACAGGGCTTCGGACGGCTCAACTTCGATGCTGATTTGAACCATTCATGGTTAATTTTCGGAAAATGGCGGTGCTGCTTTTACAGTCGGCGCGCTGCCGCGAGTACCTCGTCAGCGTGACCTTCGACCTTGACGCGGCGCCAGATACGAGCGATCCGTCCGGCTTCGTCCACCAGCACGGTTGTACGAAGAACGCCGGTGAAGGTTTTGCCATACATGGATTTTTCGCCCCAGGCGTTATATGCTTCCAACATGTCGTGCTTTTCGTCCGAAACAAGAGGAGTGGACAGCTTATGCTTGTTTCGAAACGATTCCTGAGCCTTTACGGAGTCGGATGACACGCCCATCACAGTCGTTCCACTGGCCGCGAACTCTTTTGCCAGCCGTGTGAAATCCATGGCCTCCCTGGTGCAGCCCGGAGTGCCTGCGCGCGGATAGAAGAAAATCACGAGCTTCGTCCCGGCGAAATCGGCAAGCGAAACGTGGGTGCCGTCTTCCCTCGGGAGTTTGAATGGTGGCGCCAGGGAGCCTTCCGCAAACTCACCTGCTTGTGAGAAGGGCGAAGTCAGGCGTGATTTGAGCTTCCCGCTCGCTGTCATATCGACGTTGCGAGCTGGTTTTATGCGGTTGACCGTCGCAGCCCGGGCAGTCCCAGAACTGTCCGACTTGGAGGATTTCTTGCGTATCTTCTTGGACATACGCCTTCCTTTCGTCGCTTTCCAACGCTCAGTATCCGTTCAACTGCGGCAGGCGCCGAGGGCGAATCGGTCAGACCGCCGCCGCTGTGCATGACTGCCGACCGCGGGTTCGGTTACAAGGAATTCGACGAGTTGTCCGCCCCACATTCTGTTCAAGTGGGCACCAGGAGCCGGATGACGCGTAACACGCCAAATCGGGGATTAGCCGAAGGGCCATCACAGGAACGTTCGTCCGGAAGCGGCGCGCGGACCGATAAGGGCGAAAGCTCCCGACCAAGCGGGCACTGAGAGGCAATGGCTAAAAAGACGCCGATACGAAATCCGAAATTGCACGGCGATCATCAGGTCTCGCAAGGAGAGGGTGCCGGCTGGGACGAGGACGACGACGAACTCCAAAATCGTCGCATACGTCAATTGCTGTCGCGGTCGGATTCCAGATTCCACAGAGTCGGCGACCGATTCGTGAAATTCAGAAACTGGCTGGCGGGAGAACGCTGGGTCAGACGGCTCGCGATCACCGGCTTGGTCCTGACGATCATGTTCGCGGGCGGGTTCGGTGCGCTCTGGTGGCGTCTCGGCGCTGGTCCCGTCAATCTCGACATGATGACACCTTGGCTTGTCGCTGCGATCGAGGAAAACATTGGTCACGACAACACGGTGGAAATTGGCGGCACGCAAATCGAGCGGGCCGGGAGAATTCGTATCGCGGTTCGTATTCGTGACGTCGTCGTCCGTGACCGCGATCATGTCATCATCGCGAGCGCACCCAAGGCCGAGGTTAGACTGTCTGGTATAGCGCTGTTGACCGGCCGGTTACGTGCCGAAAGTCTCAATCTGGTCGACGCCGAACTTGCGGTCAGAATTACGTCGGACGGCCAAGTCACTGTTTCGACAGGTGATAACGCTAAGCCGCTTGCCACGGGCGTCGCGCCAACGCGACGATCTGACTTGCCATCGACAGCCGTATCCTCCGAAACATCGTTGCCGACACAAGGAACGCAACAATTCCCCGACGCCCCGACCGCAGTGCCGCCGATTTCAGAAGACGGCGGCAACGCGAGCACCTTGTTGGCGGGGTTGGAATGGCTCGACAGCCTCGGCGTAAGGGGGCTTGATGGCCAAAATCTCAACGAGATCGGTCTAAAGAACGGGAGACTGGTGGTTGACGACCAGCAGCGCGGCAACCGTTGGAGCTTTAGCAACATCAGCCTGAGTCTTCGCAGGCCGGGCACGGGCGGCGTCGCATTCACTGTCAGCGAAGGCGGCAGCAAGGGGTGGTCGCTTCACGTCACGGTCGGACCGCCCGCGAATGGTGTCCGTCCGATTGATCTCCAAGCCGCTGGCATTCCAGCAAAGAACATTTTGCTGGCTCTTCGCATCAAGGACCTCACTTACAGCGCCGACATGCCGCTCAGTGGCGAACTGAAGGGCGAGATTGGTCGCGACGGCTTGCCCACGTATCTGCGCGGCAGTCTTGTCGCCGGCAAAGGCACGATCATCGACTCTGACACGCCGGATTATCCCATGGCGATCGATGAGATCGAAATGAACATGGAATGGGATTCGGGACGGCGTGTCCTGGTGGCACCGTTCAAGATGGTGTCCGGCGAAAATAGAATTACGCTGCTCGCCCGCCTCCAGCCTCCGAATGGCAATATTCCGGACTGGCAGATGGGTTTGAGCGGCGGCACAATCGTGCTCGCCGGCTTCGATGGCGAAGCGCCTCTGATCCTCAATCGCATTGCGATCAACCTGCGTTTCGACACAGAACACAAGCAGGTCATTCTGACTCAAGCCGATATCAGCAACGGCGAAATCGGCGTTGCAGGCACCGGCAGCATCGACTATTCGGGCGCACCAAGCCTGAAGCTGGGCTTTGCCGGGACGCCGATGTCAGCCGCCGCCCTCAAGAGTATGTGGCCGGCTCTGATCGTGCCGGAGTTGCGCGAATGGGTTATTGGGCGAATTGATCGAGGCTCTCTCCAGCGCATTGAAATCGGCGTAAATTCGCCGCTTCACAACCTATCGCGACGCGGGCCGCCGATGCCGGATGACGGGCTTTCGGTTGACATCGTTGCTCGCAATGTGACCCTGCATCCCGTTGATGAAATGCCCTCGGTCCATGACGCCGACTTAAAGGCGCGGGTGACAGGAAGAACCGCGACGGTAACGATCGGGCAGGCCGCCGCCGATACTCCGTCCGGCCGAAAGCTCAACATTTCCGACGTCGTTTTCGAGGTGCCGGATTTGGCACCCAAACCCGCTCTGGCAAGAGTGAAATTCAGAATCGATGCTCCGGTACCCGCAGCCGCCGAAATTCTCGTCTCAGACCGCCTCCGCGAATTCACCGATAATTTAATCGATCCTAATTCCAGCAAGGGGACGGTTGCGGCACAGATCGCTTTGGGCCTGCCGCTCACGCGAAAGATCACCAAGGAGGACACCACTTATTCCATCACTGCGGATCTCACGGGTTTTGCCGCCGACAAGCTAGTCATGAATCAGAAGCTTGAAGCGAGCACGTTAAAGGTAGCCGCCAACAACGAGGGGTACCAGGTCAAGGGCGACGTCAAGATCAACGGCCAGCCTGCTTCGCTGGACTACCGCAAGCCGGCCACGGGCGATGCAGACATCAAATTGCAGACCACGCTGGATGACGCGAGCCGCGCAAAACTCGGAGTTGATCTCGGCGCAGGAGCGACCGGTTCGATTCCTATCAAGCTGGTCGGGAAGATTAGCCGCGACAGGGACAGCAAATTCGCCATCGATGCCGATCTCACATCCTTGAAACTCGACAACGTTCTGCCCGGCTGGGTCAAGCTACCGGGAAAGTCAGGGCACGCGACGTTTAATGTCGTGCATAAAGCGCAATCCACGCGTCTAGAGGACATCGTTATCGACGGCAGCGGCGTCATGATAAAGGGATCGTTGGAGGTCGATCAAAACGGCGATCTGTTGAATGTGAACTTCCCGGTTTACGCGCCGTCAGAAGGTGACAGAGCTACTCTGAAGGTGGAGCGAAACTCGGACGGCGTGATGAAGGTCGTCATGCGCGGCGACGTGTTCGACGGCCGCGGCTTTCTCAAATCGACGATCTCGGGAAAGCAGGCCGACGCCAAAAGCAAGTCCAAGAGCGTCGATTTCGACATCGACCTGAAGATCGGCGCCGTCGCCGGGTTTTACGGCGAAGCCGTTCGCAGCGCGGACGTGAAGATGGCCCGGCGTAATGGATCGGTCCGTAGCCTCACCATGAGCGGCAAGATCGGACGTAACACGTCCCTGTCGGGCGATCTGCGCGGGCGCCCGCAGGGCCGCGACGTCATTCTGATCGAGACCGACGACGCGGGCGCATTCTTCCGCTTTACCGATACCTACGGAAAAATGTTTGGCGGTCAGCTTGCGCTGGCCATGGATCCTCCCACCGCTGAGCCTCGGGCCAAGCAAGGCCTGATCAACGTTCGCGATTTCGCGATCAAGGGCGAAGCGGCTCTGGATCGCGCCGTGGCGGGTGGTCCTCGGACCGCTCAGAACGGTATTTCATTTTCGCGTCTGCGCGCGGAGTTCACCCGGCAGAACGGACAACTCACGGTCCGCGACGGCGTCGTCAAAGGGCCGACCATCGGCGCAACCATCGAAGGCCAGATCGACTATCCTGCCAACGAAGTTCGCATGAGCGGCACGTTCGTCCCGATGTACGGGCTCAACAACATTTTTGGGCAGCTTCCGGTCGTCGGGCTGATCCTTGGCGGCGGCAGCGACGAGGGGCTGATCGGCGTGACCTATGAGGTGGTAGGATCCCCGGGGCAACCGCAACTGCGCGTCAACCCGATCTCGGCCATGGCGCCCGGGCTGGTACGCAAGATTTTTGAATTCCAGACCGGAAAAACGGCTAACCAGATCGAGTTTCCGTCAACGAGCGGCAACTGAACGTTTGCCAAATCGGCTGCTTGAACGCAGCTACGACGAAAAACAATCCGTACCTCCAGGCACGCTATGCAGGCCGCAGCAGCACGTGGCGTTTCTTGCCCATTGAGAGCTTGATCACGCCTTCGGGTGTAAGATGGTCCGGTGTCAGTATCATCTTTTCATCAGCGACGACGACATCGTTGATGCGAAGACCGCCACCCTTGATCTGGCGACGCGCTTCGCCGTTTGAGGCGACAAGACCCGCCTTTACGAACAGCGCGAGCACGCCTGTGCCGCTTGCAAGCTCGCTCTGCGAAATATCCAGCGTGGGAAGACTCTCGGCGATCGCACCTTGCTCGAAGGTCGTGCGCGCAGTGTCGGCAGCTTTCTCAGCCTCGGGGCGACCATGCAGAAGCGCGGTCGCCTCGGTCGCGAGCACTTTTTTGGCCTCGTTGATCTCGGCGTCCCGCAACGCAGCCAGTTTCGTGATCTCGCCCATCGGCAGGATCGTGAACAGTTTCAGAAATTTGACGACGTCGGCGTCCTCGACGTTGCGCCAGTATTGCCAGAAATCGTAAGGGCTGAAGGCGTCCGCATTGAGCCAGACGGCGCCTTGCGCGGTCTTTCCCATCTTCGCGCCCGATGCCGTCGTCAATAACGGCGTCGTCAGGGCGAACAACTGAGGCGTTCCCATACGGCGGCCGAGATCGACGCCATTGACGATATTGCCCCACTGATCCGAGCCGCCCATCTGCAACCGGCAGCCGGCCCGGCGCGACAGTTCGACGAAGTCATAAGCCTGGCAGATCATGTAGTTGAATTCGATGAAGCTCATCTCCTGTTCGCGCTCAAGGCGGAGGCGAACGGAGTCCATCGTCAGCATGCGATTGACCGAGAAATGCCGACCGATGTCACGCAACATCTCGATCCAGTTGAGCTTGGTCAGCCACTCGGCGTTGTCCAGCATCACCGCGTCGCTCGCGCCCGAACCGTAACGCAGCACCTTGGCGAATACGCCGCGAATGCTAGCCTTGTTGGACTCGATTTCCTCTACGCTGCGGATCGCGCGCGATTCATCCTTGCCGGAGGGATCGCCGACCATGGTGGTTCCGCCACCCATTAGCGTGATCGGTTTGTTGCCGCTCTGCTGGAGCCAGTAGAGCATCATCATGGTCAGGTAGTTGCCGATGTGCAGCGACGGCGCGGTGCAATCGTAGCCGACGTAAGCCGTTGCCTCGCCTTTTGCGGCCAACGTATCAAGACCCTCGAGGTCGGAGCACTGATGAATGAAGCCTCGTTCCTGAAGGATGTTGAGAAAATCGGACTTGAAGGCGGCCATGGCTATAGGACCCCGATCGTTCTTGTTAGGCTCTGTCGCAAACTCGATTCCGGTGGATCATGGCCGGACACCGCCGCCAGGCTTCGCTGTGTGCCATTATAAGAAGTGTGCGTTCGGCACAAGCCGGCCCGCAGAAGGCAACTGGAGACCGCAAGGCGATGATGACGGCAATCGGTCTGATGAGCGGTACCTCTCTGGACGGCATCGATGTCGCCTTGATCGAAACCGACGGTGAGCGAGTAGCCGCGTTCGGGCCGACCGGTTATCGTCCCTACACGGATTTCGAGCGCGGTTTGTTGCGTGAGGCGCTCGCGGAGGCTGTCAGTTTGTCGCGGCGCGACGCGCGGCCGGGCGTAATCGGCGAAGCCGAGCGCGCCGTGACCTTGGCGCACGCCGAAGCCGTTGCGGCGTTCATCGCGCAAAACCGCATCGTATGGGAGGATATCGATATCGTCGGCTTCCACGGTCAGACCGTGCTGCATCGGCCCGCTCAGCGGCTGACCGTGCAGATCGGTGACGCGGCGGCCTTGGCGAAAGCGATCCGCGTTCCGGTAATGCACGATTTTCGCGCGGCCGACGTAGCCGCGGGCGGCCAGGGCGCGCCATTCGTCCCTGCCTATCATCGCGCGCTGGCGGAATCGCTCAGTTGCGAGGGACCGATCTGCGTGGTCAATATCGGTGGCGTTTCCAACATCACCTATATCGACGGCGCCGATGCATTGATCGCCTGCGATACCGGACCGGGCAACGCGCTCCTCGATGATTTCATGCTCCGCGTGACAGGCCAGCCGTTCGACCGCGACGGCCGGCTGGCGGCAGAGGGCCATCCCGACGCGGACTGGATCGCACGCGCCTTGAAGCACCCATTCTTCACGCTGCCCCCACCCAAATCTCTCGACCGCAACGATTTCGCTTCGCTCGTCCTGCACGACATGATGCCGGCCGATGGTGCCGCAACCCTGACGGCCTTCACCGCAGCGGCCATAGCGCGGATTATTCCGCTGCTGCCGAAGATGCCAGAAAAGTGGATCGTCGCTGGCGGCGGCGCCCGCAATCCAATCATGCTTGAGATGCTGCGGGAAAGAATTGCGCCTGCAACGGTCGAGCCCGCAGATGCCTTCGGTTGGTCGATCGATGCGATGGAGGCGCAAGCCTTCGGCTATCTCGCGGCGAGAGGCCTGAAAGGCTTGCCGTTGAGCTATCCGGCGACCACCGGGGTGCCGGTGCCGATGACCGGAGGCGTGATCGTGCGACCCTGAGCCGTCGCCTGCCGATGTGAGTCCGAGGCGGGGCCAACAAGCAATTGCTGCGCGGAACCGGGATCGTAACGAGGGTGGGCCTTGCAAGGGGGTCCGGCTTCGCCGTGATGAGCTATCGGATGTTGGCGAGTCTCATATCGAGGTAGCTGGTAACCGTCTCCATCAACGGCTCCATCCTGTCCTCGAAGAAATGGTTCGCACCTGGAATGGTTTGCTGATCGATCACGATGCCCTTCTGGGTCTTCAATTTCTCCACCAGCGTCGTGACATCCTTCGCGGGCGCGACGATATCCTTCTCGCCATGGACGATGAGGCCCGACGATGGGCAGGGCGCCAGAAACGAGAAATCGTAGCGGTTAGGCTCAGGTGCGATCGAGATGAAGCCTTCCACCTCGGGCCGGCGCATCAGCAACTGCATTCCGATCCAGGCGCCAAAGGAAAACCCGGCCACCCAACAGGCCCGTGCCTCCGGGTTTATAGTCTGCGCCCAGTCGAGTGCCGCCGCGGCGTCCGACAATTCGCCGGTGCCGTGGTCGAACGAGCCCTGGCTACGGCCGACGCCGCGAAAATTGAAACGCAGCACAGAAAAACCTCGCGCCACGAAAGCATAGTAGACTTGATAGACGATCGGATGGTTCATGCTGCCACGAAACTGGGGGTGCGGATGCAGGACCATCGCTATCGGGGCATTTTTCTGCTTCGCCGGATGATAGCGACCTTCGAGACGGCCGGCAGGACCGGTAAAAATGACTTCAGGCATCGGAATCCTTGGCAAGTCGGCCGCCCACGGGCTGGTTCTGTTCGTAGCCTGACGACGAGGCAACAGGCCACCGCACGGCAGTGCAGAAAGTGGCCAGTGAACACCGCCGCGTTCTAGCATAGGGCGAGGGGCGAAAAGCAAGCATCTTGCGCGGCTATGTCCGCATCCGCCGAAAATGTCGTATGGTCGCAACCACATGCAAGAGCGAACTTATCTTGACTGGAACGCAACCGCGCCGCTTCGGCGCGAGGCACGCGCCGCAATGGCCGCGGCATGGGACCTCTTCGGCAATCCTTCATCCGTTCACGCGGAAGGCAGGCGAGCGCGGGGGCTAGTAGAAGATGCGCGGGTTAGCGTCGCGGATGCAGTAGGAGGCCGACCCCACAACGTTATCTTTACGTCAGGCGGGACAGAAGCCAACACCTTGGCGTTAACGCCCAGTAGCGGCAAACATAGACAAGATATTGATAATCTTATAGTTTCATCCATAGAACACGCCTCGGTCCTAGCAGGGGGCCGGTTTGCGCTGGATCGGGTTGCGCGCCTGCCGGTCCATCGCTCGGGATTGGTGGATCTCGACGCCTTGCGAACATTGCTCGCGCAGGGATCTCCGGCGCTGGTCTCGATCATGTTGGCCAATAATGAAACCGGCGCCATTCAGCCAGTCGCCGAAGCGGCTCATCTGGTCCACGAAGCAGGTGGCCTGCTGCACGTTGACGCGGTTCAGGCTATCGGAAAAATTCATATTGATATCAAAGAATTGAATATCGACCTTCTATCAATTTCTGCGCACAAAGTCGGTGGTCCGAAAGGGATGGGCGCATTGGTTTTCGCGGAGAACCAGATCCGTCCGAGTGCGTTGATAAGGGGAGGCGGTCAGGAGCAGGGTGGCCGTGCCGGGACGGAGAATGTGCCCGGCATCGCGGGCTTCGGGGCCGCTGTGATGGCGGCAGAAACAGGCCGCACTACAGACATGGCCCGAGTTCAAACCCTGCGCAACCGGCTTGAGGACGGCTTGAGGCAAACGCCAGGCAGCGTGATCTTCTCGCAGGAGATTGCGCGCCTACCGAATACGACACTTTTCGGTGTGCCTACCTTGAAAGCGGAGACGGCCGTGATCAGATTTGACCTTGAGGGGGTGGCCGTCTCATCAGGTTCCGCGTGCTCGTCGGGCAAAGTGCAGCCATCGCATGTGCTGGAAGCAATGGGGTACGGCCCGGAAATGACCAGAAGCGCATTACGGTTCTCTCTGGGCTGGGAGACCACGGAGGCAGACGTCGATCGGGCTATTAAGACTTGGCGAAAGCTTTCAGGTGCACTACTAAGGAGAGACGAAACAGGGCTTGAACCATTCTAAGACGGTTTCTTCCTTAGAATTGCAGCAAGCCACCAAGAATTCAATCCACCGCGGTCCTTGAAACCGCGAGCGGAGGTAGGAATGGCAGCCGTACAAGAGACGGTCGATCGGGTTCGCCAGATCGACGTCGATCAATACCGGTATGGATTCGAGACGATCATCGAGTCCGAGAAGGCCCCTAAGGGACTGTCCGAAGACACCATCCGGTTTATTTCCGCAAAGAAAAACGAGCCCGCATGGATGCTGGAGTGGAGGCTTGAGGCCTACCGCCGCTGGCTCACCATGCAGGAGCCGACCTGGGCGCGGGTGGACTACCCGAAGATCGATTATCAGGATCTTTATTATTATTCCGCGCCGAAGCCGAAGAAAGAGATCGCCTCGCTCGACGAGATCGATCCGGAGATCCTGAAGACCTACGAGAAGCTTGGCATTCCCTTGCGCGAGGTCGAGGCGCTGGAAGGCGTTGTTCGCCCCGAGGGTGAGCGGAAAGTCGCGGTCGATGCCGTGTTCGACTCGGTCTCGGTGGCGACCACCTTCCAGGAGGAGCTGAAGAAAGCCGGCGTGATCTTCATGCCGATCTCGCATGCTATTCAGCAGCATCCGGAATTGGTGAAGCAGTATCTCGGCAGCGTGGTGCCGACCTCCGACAATTTCTTCGCGACGCTGAATTCGGCGGTGTTCTCCGACGGCTCGTTCGTCTACATCCCGCCGGGCGTTCGTTGTCCGATGGAGCTGTCGACCTACTTCCGCATTAACGAGCGCAACACCGGCCAGTTCGAGCGTACGCTTATCATCGCCGACAAGGGGGCCTATGTCAGCTATCTCGAGGGCTGCACGGCGCCGCAGCGCGACGAGAACCAGTTGCATGCCGCGGTCGTCGAACTGGTGACGCTCGACGATGCCGAGATCAAGTATTCGACGGTGCAGAACTGGTACCCGGGCAACTCCGAAGGCAAGGGCGGCATCTTCAATTTCGTCACCAAGCGTGGCGACTGTCGCGGCGCGCGTTCGAAAATTTCGTGGACTCAGGTCGAGACTGGCTCCGCCATCACCTGGAAATATCCGAGCTGCATCCTGCGGGGCGACAATTCACGCGGCGAGTTCTACTCGATCGCCATCTCCAATGGCTACCAGCAGGTCGACAGCGGCACCAAGATGCTGCATCTCGGCAAGAACACCACGAGCAGGATCATCTCCAAGGGCATCGCGGCAGGAAAGTCGCAGAACACCTATCGAGGTCTCGTCACGGCGCACCGCAAGGCGACCAATGCGCGCAACTTCACCGCCTGCGACTCGCTTCTGATCGGCGACAAATGCGGCGCCCACACGGTGCCGTACATCGAGGCCAAGAACACCTCGGCGCTGTTCGAGCATGAGGCGACGACGTCGAAGATTTCGGAAGACGTGCTGTTCTATTGCGTCCAACGCGGACTGTCGCAGGAAGAGGCCGTCGGCCTCGTCGTCAATGGCTTCGTGAGAGACGTGCTGCAGCAGTTGCCGATGGAATTCGCGGTCGAGGCTCAGAAGTTGATCTCGATCTCGCTCGAAGGAAGTGTGGGTTAACCCACGTCACTGCGAGCTCGCTTCAAAGTCGGCTTTTGTGCCGGTTTTGCGCTGGACGAAGCGATCTACCGATGGAAACGCCGGATTGCTTCGCCGCACGAGCACGCTCCTCGCGATGACGTAACGATAGCGAAGGATGAATGATGCCGTTGCTTGAAGTCAAAGACCTGCAGGTTCGTGTCGAGGAGCGTGAAATTCTTCACGGCCTGTCGCTGACTGTGAACAAGGGCGAAGTTCATGCGATCATGGGGCCGAACGGCTCCGGCAAATCGACGCTGAGCCATGTCATCGCGGGCAAGCCCGGCTACGAGGTTACCGGCGGTCAAATCCTGTTCAAGGGTGAGGACCTGCTGGAGATGGAGCCTGACGAGCGCGCGGCGAAAGGCGTCTTCCTGGCTTTTCAGTATCCCGTGGAAATCCCCGGTGTCGCCACCATGACCTTCCTGCGCACCGCGTTGAACGCGCAGCGCAAGGCTCGCGGCGAGAGCGAATATTCGACGCCAAACTTCCTGAAGAAGGTGCGTGACGTCGCGGCCTCCCTGAACATTCCGCAGGACATGCTGCGCCGAGGCATCAATGTCGGCTTTTCGGGCGGCGAGAAGAAGCGCAACGAAGTGCTGCAGATGGCGCTCTTCGAGCCTAGCCTATGCATCCTCGACGAAATGGATTCCGGACTGGACATCGACGCACTTCGTGTTGCGGCCGACGGCGTCAATGCGTTGCGATCACCGGATCGCGCTATGGTCGTCATCACGCACTACCAGCGGCTACTCAATTACATTGTGCCCGACTTCGTGCACGTGATGTCGAAGGGCCGTGTCGTGAAGAGCGGAAACAAGGATTTGGCGCTGGAGCTCGAAGCGTCCGGATATGCACAATTCGAGGAAGCATAGTTCGGACGTGGCCTTCGGTTTCGGACGAGATCATGCGGAAAATACGATCTGAACGGATTTGATGATGGATGTTGCATTGGCAAAGCCGGCTACGGAACGCGCGACCACAGAACTGTTTGCCGCGGCGCGTGACCGTTTGCCGGGATCCGGTCCGGTGAGCGAAGCGCGACAGGTCGCATTCGACGATTTCGCTCGGCGAGGTCTGCCGTACCGGCGCATTGAAGAATGGAAATACACCGACTTGCGCACACTGTTGCGCGAGATTGCGCCGCTTGCTGCCGAGCCTGATCAGGCAGCATTGGCGCGCGCGGCCAAGGCTGTCATCGCGCGTGGCGCGAACGCTATGCACAAGCTGGTGCTGGTTGACGGAGTATTCGTGCCGCAGCTATCCGATCAGGCGCCCGAAACTGGCCTTGAGGTGCGGGCGCTACGTGACATTCTGGAGAGCAATGACGTTGCCGCTCGCGCCGATCTGCTGATCACCACCGCGGCATCCGATACGATGATTTCGCTCAACACCGCGATGGCCACCGATGGCGTTGTCATCGATGTGGCCGAAAATGCGAAGCTGACCAAGCCGCTGCATATCGTCCATATCACCACCCAATCCAACACCGCGGCATTCACGCGTTCGTTGCTGCGGCTGGCAAATGGCGCACACGCCACGCTGGTTGAAAGTTTCGTCGCAGCCGAGGGTGCCGCTGCCTATCAGGCTCATGACTCGGTTGTGTTGTGGATTGGCGACG
Organism: Nitrobacter vulgaris; assembly: GCF_031453995.1. Classification (NCBI taxonomy): domain Bacteria; kingdom Pseudomonadati; phylum Pseudomonadota; class Alphaproteobacteria; order Hyphomicrobiales; family Nitrobacteraceae; genus Nitrobacter; species Nitrobacter vulgaris. The sequence goes on from NZ_JAVDPZ010000002.1 coordinate 112,294, forward strand.
GCGCCGAACTGCAACATGTTCGCCTTGTCGAAGATGCCAATGATGCCGCTAACATCTCCACCGCGATCGTCACGATTGGCGCAAACGCGCGTTTCAACTCCCTCAATCTCACGAGCGGCGCGGCGGTGAGCCGATATCAAGGCTTCATCAAGTTCACCCGTGAGGGGTCTCACGCAGACGTGAACGGCGTCAATCTGCTCAATGGTCGCCAGCACGGCGATACGACGCTGGTATTGGATCATGCCGTACCACATTGCAGCAGCAACGAGGTGTTCCGCGCCGTTCTGGACGATCAGGCGCACTCGGTGTTTCAGGGCAAGATCATCGTGCGGCCCGATGCGCAAAAGACCGATGGCAAGATGATGACGCGGGCTTTGTTGCTATCCGATGGCGCCGAAGCCGACAACAAGCCCGAGCTTGAGATTTTCGCTGATGACGTCACCTGTGGTCATGGCGCGACAATCGGCGCACTCGACGAAAGCCTGCTGTTCTATCTGCGTGCACGCGGTCTTTCGGAAAAGGAAGCGCAGGCGCTTTTGATTCAAGCGTTTGTCGGCGAAGCGGTCGAAACCGTTGCCGATGATGGCTTGCGTGATGTTGTTATCGAGGCCGCCGAGCGGTGGCTCGCGGCAAGAGGGTGAATGGACAGGGTCTCGTATTGCTTTGCACCGCGAAAACCGGCGGACGCCAATTATCGCAAGCCGCAATGACGAGAGCGGTTCCTTTACACGGGAGCGGTTCAAGGCCCGACTCCGGAACGATGGATATGGACGTGGAGTGATATGACGCATCCGGCGGTTGCCAACGGTTCCTATGATGTCATGCGCGTGCGCGAGGATTTTCCGGCGCTGGCGATGAAAGTTTACGGCAAACCGCTGGTCTATCTCGACAACGCCGCCTCGGCGCAGAAGCCAAACGCCGTGCTCGACCGAATGACGGAGGCCTACAAGACTGAATATGCCAACGTCCATCGCGGGCTGCATTATCTCGCCAACGCCGCAACCGAAGCCTATGAAGGCGGCCGCGCGCGGGTCGCGCAGTTTTTGAACGCAAGACGGACCGAGGAAATCATCTTTACCCGTAATGCCAGCGAGGCGATCAACCTCGTGGCATCTTCATGGGGCGAGCCGAACATCAAGGCGGGCGACGAGATTGTGCTCTCTATCATGGAGCATCATTCCAACATCGTCCCATGGCATTTTCTGCGCGAGCGCCACGGCGCCGTCATCAAGTGGGCTCCCGTCGACGACGAAGGCAATTTCCTCATCGAGGAATTCGAAAAGCTTCTGTCGCCGAGGACGAAGCTCGTGGCGATCACGCAGATGTCGAACGCGCTCGGCACAGTCGTTCCGGTCAAGGACGTTGTGAAGCTGGCTCATGCGCGCGGCATCCCGGTTCTGGTGGACGGGAGCCAGGCTGCGGTGCATCTTGCCATCGACGTGCAGGACATTGATTGCGACTTCTATGTCTTCACCGGCCATAAGCTCTACGGTCCGACCGGTATCGGCGCGCTGTATGCAAAGCATGATCATCTCGTCTCCATGCGCCCGTACAATGGCGGCGGCGAGATGATCCGTGAGGTCGCGCAGGATTGGGTCACCTATGGCGATCCGCCGCACAAGTTCGAGGCAGGCACGCCCGCGATCGTCGAGTCGATCGGGCTTGGCGCCGCAATCGATTACGTCAATTCGATCGGGAAGGCGCGCATCGCGGCGCACGAACACGATCTTCTGACCTATGCCCAGGAGCGGCTGCGGGAGATCAACTCGCTGCGCATCATCGGCACTGCCCGCGACAAGGGGCCCGTGATCTCGTTCGAGATGAAGGGTGCGCATCCCCACGATGTTGCGACCGTGATCGACCGCGCCGGTATCGCGGTTCGCGCCGGGACGCATTGCGTGATGCCGCTTTTAGAGCGGTTCAACGTTTCAGCGACCTGCCGCGCCTCATTCGGTATGTATAATACCCGCGAGGAAGTCGATCATCTGGCGCAAGCGCTGATCAAGGCACGGGAGTTGTTCTCATGAGCGACGTAGCCGAAATGGTTGTAAACAAGACCTGCCACATGCAGACCAGCTCAGCGCTGGCGCCGGATGAAACCGAGCGTATGGGCACGGGGATTGTGGCCGCGCTGAAAACCGTGTTCGACCCGGAAATTCCGGCCGATATTTATGAACTCGGCCTGATCTACAAAGTCGACATCAAGGACGATCGCGCTGTCGACGTCGAGATGACGCTGACGTCGCCGAGCTGTCCGTCGGCGGCCGAACTGCCGACCATGGTTGAAAACGCCGTCGCAAGCGTTCCCGGCGTTGGGGTGGTCAATGTCAGCATCGTCTGGGAACCTGTTTGGATGCCCGATCGGATGACCGACGAGGCTCGCCTCGTCCTGAATATGTGGTGACTATCTTACACCCGTCCCGATGCTATGATCGGGCTTGAATCGCCGTCAGGATTGACCAGATGACAGACATGACGCCAAGCACACCAGCAGCCAAGCCGAAACCCCGGCCTCGTCCACAGGTCATGCGGTTGACTGACGCCGCCGCGGATCGGGTCAAGGAACTTGCGGCGCGAGCCGATTCGGAAATCGTCGGCCTTCGGGTCGGTATCAAGAACGGTGGCTGCGCCGGTCAATCCTACACCGTGGAGTACGCCCACGATATCAAGCCGACGGACGAAGTGGTTGAGGACAAGGGCGTCAAGATTCTTGTCGATCCCAAGGCCGTGCTGTACTTGCTCGGCACCGAGATGGACTACAAGGCTGAAAAGATGCAAGCCCAGTTCGTCTTCAACAATCCGAACCAGGTTTCAGCCTGCGGGTGCGGTGAATCCGTGCAGCTCGCGCCCGCTAAAATCGACGGCTAGTCGCGATACTCAAGCCTATTACAACGGACAATCACGGTCGGCGTTTTTGGCGGGCGAAGAGGCGTCGGGCCACGCGATTTCGGCGTCAGCGAAATATTCTGGATCAGTCTCGCAAACGGCACGGTTGCGGCCGTTGCGCTTGGCAGCGTACAAACAGGCATCGGCGCGTTCAATCAGTAGATCCGGGGTGTCGCCGCGGCGAAGCATCGAGACACCGATAGAGACCGTGACGCGACCCAGGATCTCACCAGTCGATTTTTTCTTCAATTCCTTGGCCATCACGGCGCGGCGAATATGGTCCGCGACCGCCAACGCCTGTTTCAGCGCGGTGCTTGGCAGCACAACCGCAAACTCTTCACCGCCGTAACGCGCGGTGATGTCCTGGCCCTTGATGGTCTGCTTCAATGACATTGCGACCAACCGCAGGACCTGGTCACCGGTCAGGTGTCCATAGTTGTCGTTGAACAACTTGAAGTGGTCGATGTCGAACATCAGGAGTGACAGCGGCTTGTCTTCATTAGTCGCCCGCGCCACGGCATCCGCCACGGCTCGATCGAAATACTTGCGGTTGCCGAGACCGGTAAGAGGATCTGTCATGCTCTCGGCTCTGATGGCCTCAAGACTATGCTGAAGGTTGCTGATCTCGACCTTCGAGAGATCCAGCCGATTCTCCAGCGCCTTGTTGGTTTCCTGCATCTCCCGGGTTGACTTCATCAGCCTCGCGGCTACCGGCAGCACCGAGTTTCTCGGCGGCGCTCTTCAGGCTATCATCGAAACCGGCCGTCAAGCCGAGCACGTCGGCGATGAGGGCCATCACGTCGTCGATCTCATTGATGACCCGCGCACCGAGCTTATCGATGCGTTCGGTAGTCCTCATCGGAGAAAGATAGGTTTCGTAGATCTGTTCGAGGTCGGCATCGCTCAGCGTGCCGTTGCGCGCCAGCGTCTCATTAATGATCCTGCTGAGGGATATTTCTTCATAACCATGCTGCCAACGTGTACATTATGGACAAGCAGAAAAGCCCTTAATTCACAGGTATAACTTAAAACCGTTGTCCATAACGTCCATAACGATTACTACTAGCGCATACACCAATAGCGGGGAAAAAGCAGGTAAGGATAGTTAGAATCCAAAATGGGGATCCACACTAGAAATGTTCTGACCGTTAAGGCGATTGCTGCGAGCAAGGCGGCCAAATTGCGCGATGGCGGCGGTCTCTGGCTCATAACGAAAGGCAATGGTCGGTACTGGACTCTCGATTACAGGTTCGGCGGCAAGCGCCGGGAAATGGGTTTGGGGCCGTTACACACTGTCGGCCTAGCTGAGGCCCGTCAGAAAGCAGAACGGGCGCGGGAGCTGATTAGGCGAGGTATCGATCCGCTGGCCAACCGCGCGGTTGAGGCTATCGAGGCCGCAAAGGGTAAAGATGACGTAAAGACCTTCGGGCAGTACGCCGACGAGTATATCGACGACGCGGTTAAAGCGAAGCGGTGGCGCGGTGCCCGAACGGAGGCAGGTTGGCGCAATACTTTAACAAGGCACTGCGCCTCGATCCGCGGCAAGCCGATCGCCGATATCGATACTGCAGACGTTCTTTCGGTTTTGCGTTCGCTATGGGGAACGAAGCAGGAAACTGCCGAGAAACTGCGTTGGCGCATTGAGCGCGTCCTTGACGCCGCCCGAGTCGAGGGCTTGCGTAGCGGCGACAATCCATCGACATGGAAGGGCAATCTAGAGCACGTTTTGCACAAGCCGGACGGCTCCACGCGCGGCCACCACGCGGCATTGGCCTATAGAGACGCGCCTGCCTTCATAGCGCGGCTGCGCGGCACCAGCACAATCGCTGCCCGCGCGCTAGAATTTTTGATTTTGACTGCCACCCGCAGCGGCGAAACGCGCGGCGCAACTTGGTCCGAGATTCAGTGTGACGTTTGGTTGGTTCCCGCCAATAGAATGAAGGGTAAACGGGAGCATCGTGTCCCGCTATCCGACCGCGCTCTTGAGATACTTAAAGAAATGGCGGTAATGCGCTTGAACGACTTTGTTTTCCCGGGAGCAAGGGACGGGAGTCCACTCTCGAACGCAACGTTCGGAACGGTGATCCGCGCCCACGAGGGCGGTGCTGCGACGGTACACGGCTTTCGATCTTCCTTTCGAGATTGGGCAGGCGACGCGACGGATTTCCCGAGAGAATTGGCAGAGGCGGCGCTGGCACACCTCGTCGGCGATGAGACTGAGCGAGCGTATCGCCGCGGTGATGCCCTGAAACGCCGCCGCGAGTTGATGGAGGCGTGGGCGGATTTCCTGGACACCGGAAAATAATTAGAAGTTTTACGGGCTATAGGCTACAACTTGGCAGCCCATGTTATATCTATTGTCAACCTGAGCCGCTTCAGCGGCAGGCATGATTGCCAGTGAAGGCTTCGGCCCGGCAAGTGCCATCGGTTTCCTCGGTAACGCCTAACGCCTTCAGTTGGCTAGGTTCAAGTTACCCGACTGAAATCAATCCTATGCAATCCCAAAATCCGCCTTCCGGCGAGGCTTGCCTCGTCTCGATGAAACGTGTGTGCGAACTCACGTCCCTTAGTCGCACGATGCTGAACAGATACCGCGCCGAGGGGCGATTCCCCGCGGCTGTCCCGCTCGGGGATCGCCGCGTTGCCTTTGTCAAATCTGAAATCGCCGAATGGATCAACGCCCGCGTGGCTGCGCGCGGTGTGAATGGCAACAAGCCGCTGGCCGGTAGGGGGGATGCGATATGAACGCCCTTACCACGACCGACGTTCCGCTCGACACATTAGCGGCGGAAATCAAAGCGCGCATAGATGCCGGTGACCGAGCCGCGGATAAGGCAGCCGACCACTTCCGCGCTGCCGGCCTTCGCTTGCTTGACGCCAAGAAGCATCTTGCCGCAGCGAAGATTCCATTCGACGGCTGGCTCATTGAAAACGAAATCGGCCGGTCTCGCGCCTACGAGTTAATCGGCATCGCGAAGGGAACAAAGACGCTTGCTGGCATTCGCGCGTCGACCGCCGAGCGTGTTGCCCGGCATTCGAAAAAGAACCGTGATGCGGAGTCCGTTACTAACGGACTCGATAACGTCCTCGGAGATCGCGACAGCGCGCTAATTGCCGAAATCGATTGGCTTCATGCCGAGGTCGATCGACTGACGAAAGAGAACAGCAGATTGCAACGCCGTTGCGACATGATGTTAGAATTCTTGCGCGAAAATAATGTGCTCTCCCTGGATCAACGAGACGAATTCGTTCGCAAGGTTTGCACCGAAGCCACGGAAGGGTGCACTCAAGCCGCTTAATCGGCCATGACAGGCCAGCCTGCCGCACGACTGGCGCTGTAGCCGGGTGCATCGACCAATCTAGCTAGAGATTAAACCAATGAAATTACTATCAGTGACGCCGTCTTATGGCGGGAACGAACTTGCGCGAGCCTCAATTGAGGTTGCCGCTGGGATCCGACTGCACGACCTGAAAATCACGCGGAACGGCTGTGTGTTTGCACGCAACGCAACGCTCGACCGCGCGGCCGTCGAGCGGATCTTTAACCTCGTAAAAGGCGCTCGCCATGAACCCCGCGCAAGCTAAGACCAGTATTTGCGACAACGTCGACGACAACCTCAATGGCGACATCAACACGCCCACCTTCACGGCCACGCCGTACGTCTACAAAGATCCGTCGACGCTACCGTGCCGCGGTGAGGCAACCCAGAACTGGGTTGCCTTCGAGGAGGAGATCAACCCACAAATAATGGAATGGATGCGGCAGGCGATTGTCGCGAAGGAAATTGTAGAGGATCAGCAGCGTAAGGCGGCCAACGACAATTTCGTCTCCGACAGCGCACCTGTCGACCTATGGCAGCGGCGCGCACATCCGCCGCTTCCTACCGGATTGTTGCCCCCGGTAATCGAAGAGTTTGCCCGCGCACAGGGCGAGCTGATGGGCGTCGATCCCGGCGGCCTAGCTGCTGCGGCTTTGGCCGTTTGTGCAGCCGCGATTCCGGACTCCATCAAACTTCGGGTGAAACGCCATGATCCGCACTGGTTGGAATCTGCGCGGCTTTGGGTCGCTCCAATCGGTGATCCTTCAACGAAGAAGTCACCTCTGATCTCGGCGGCTGCTGCGCCACTGAAGCGCCTAGACAGCGACTTGTTCCGCAAATACCAAGAAGCGCGCCGTAAGTATGATGCACTGCCTCCCGACGTTAAGAAAGACACGGCGCCTCCAAAGCACATTCGGTTGCGCCTCGAAGACACGACGATCGAGGCGGCACAGGAGGTTTTGAAAGACAGTCCGGACGGCGTTTTGTGTTTACAGGACGAGTTATCCGGATGGTTCGGATCGATGGACAAATATTCGTCCGGACGGGGCGCAGCGAAGGATCGTGGCTTTTGGCTTCAGGCGTTTAACGGCGGTCCATATACGGTCAACCGTATCAGCCGTGGCGCGACCCTGATTGAAAATCTCTCGGTATCTCTACTTGGCGGAATCCAACCCGAGCCGATCCGCGCCCTGGCTGCCGACGCTCATGATGACGGGCTGCTGCAACGGTTGTTTCCAATCGTTCTCGGGGCTGCTGGTGCGGGCGTAGATAAGCCGATGCCTGATGCAGCAGCGGCTTACGACGCGATGGTTGCTCGCCTGACGCGTCTGCGGAGGCCAACAGGTGAGGGTAACCTCAGTAGCCTCATTGAGGTGCCGCTTCGGTTCGACGATACTGCCCAGGATCTACGAAGCGCCCTGGCGCAGCGTTACTTCGAAATGCAGTGCGCATGGGAGGCAGTAAATAAGAAGCTCGCCTCGCATCTCGGAAAATATGACGGCCTCTTCGCTCGCCTTTGCATTGTTTTCCACTGCGTCGAGAGCGAGGGCTGCCGGCCAGCCTCCGTCATAAAAGAAGACACGGCAAAGCGAGCCTCGGCTTTTTTGGAAGAGTTCCTCTTGCCTCATGCGGTCGCGTTTTATGTCGATGTTCTTGGAATGGCCGACCGCCACGATCACGTCTTGGCAACGGCGGGTTATATCCTCGCACACAAATTGGACACGATCACGATCCGCGATGTCCGTCGTGGCGACCGCGTTATGCGGGGAATGGATAACGACGAGGCCAGGACGGTTCTTGAACAACTAGATGCATTCGGTTGGATACAGCCAGTGCCATCGCATCGGCGCGACTCATCGATGTGGCAGGTTCTTCCATCAGTCCACAAACTGTTCGCTGAACGTGCCGAAACCGAGAAGGCAAAACGAGAAGCGGTACGAAAGATCATTTCGGAATCGCTGCAGTAACAACAAGTGGCCGCGAGTGGCCCTTGCGCGCGCGACAGATAAAGCAGAATCCACCCTTTTTATATTCAAGGGACGGTTTTTTCAACTTTTGACTTACGCGCGCAAGGGACACTCGCGGACAGTTGAAGCCAAAACCGCAAGGTCGGCCGTAAAAGTATGAGGACCAAACAATGATTTACGCAAACGATAACCAGCCCATTCGCGCCACCGACTTCCCGGACACACCAGAGGGGCTCGCAGCAAGGCGGGCTTGGCTGCAAACCGCACCAGCCACACACGCCCCGCATCACGAGCAGGCACCTTGCATGACGTGGGCCAAACGCGAGAAGGATGAAGCCACATTCTTTGCGCTCAAGCTCTGGCGCGCCATAAGCGAACCGCCTCGCATGGCTGCGAACGACAACGAGCCGCAGAATGAGGATGACACTGAGGCGGGCGAGCCTGCAACACTTCCGAACCTTGATTGCGAAATAATCGACGTTTCAGCGAAGCAACTTGTCTACGCCGAGAAGAATGGCATGACGCGTTGGGCTGGCAACAAGCTGGTAAAAATCTGGAGCGGGCACGCATGGGTTGGTCCGGACGCAGAGTTCGGTGATGCACGCCAGCGCCTAAGCGACAAGGCTGATACCGAAAACTTCGACGCAAAGCCATCGCCCGACGCCCAGGCGGAATTGGCGCGTGCGATGGATGCCGAGCGGTTGCGTAAGAGGCTCGGTATCAAAACATGCACCGTCCTTGATATGGCGGCCTCCGATAGCACCCTATTAGAAATCGGGGAATACCTCGGATTCTCTGGGCAATACGCCACGCGATCGGCGCGCAGAGAGGTCCGAACGGCCGTGATCGCGTTGAATGCGACGCTGGCGGAAGAGGGAAGAAAAGCCGCCGCTTGAGCGGGAATGTACGCTCGTAAGCCGCCCAATCCCTTTAGTAATTGTAGGGGCAATTCGCCCCGTTGCCCCAAAATCAATTGTTTCCAGAACTAATGGGCTTCAGAAATGAATAAGAGCGACGCAGCGCGGATCATCTCGCGTCGGCTAAACTTGAACCTGGGCCGCTGCAACGCGCTATTGGTAGCAGCCAGTGACGCTGGCGTACTCCCGAAGGGATGCGGACGATCTATCCCACAGTTATCAAGCCTCGAACTCGTTCATGTTTTGCTCGCTTGTATAGCGGACAAGGGCATCGGCGACGCTGGCGGTGGGCCTACGCCGATCGGGTCTCTTGCAGAACTGGCTGAGGTGTTCGCTGCTCAGTACCCCGCCGGGATGCTTTCAACCTACGCGTCCTCCAAGCGATGCGCCAAGGAGATCGGCGGCATAACGGTTTCTGGTGTTCCTGTCGCCACCGATGATCGATCCAAGCTGTTGATCGCAGGCGCCCGCAACAAAGCCGACGCAAAACCTGGGTTCACCACGAAATGGAAAACGGCTTCTGGCTTCGTGCCGATCGACGCAGCAACCATCATCACGATTAGCGATGCTGTGTTGGCTCACGTCAACGACTGCTTTGAAATCGAAGAGACAATTCTAGACGACATCGACGCTGGCACCATCACAACTCGCGAGCAGATAGACGCGGCTTTCGTCGGTTAGCTGGCGCCTTCGCCTACCACGGAGCGTGGTGGGGCATATGGGGCATGTGCGTTTGAGCGGCTGGTAGGGCTACCCCCCGGTCTAGGTTCCTTTTGGCCCCTCCCGGATAGGTGCGGGTGCGGGCAACCCCGAAATCTCGGTCGTTGCAAATTTTTTACTAGGCCACTTCCTTCCTTTTGGAATCATTGATGATTTTGAAGACCGCGCGGATCCTCCACGGGCAAAGGGCGTGCGCTCGAACGGGCTGCCCCATGCGCAGTCGCGAAAAGGAAATCGCGCGATCAAAGGACGCGTAGATTGGAGAGTCCGATGAGTAAACCAAAGCTAGTGCAGCGAGCCTGCTGCGGGACCGGTCTATCCCGCCGGCGAGGATACGTCGCGCCATCTAATGTCGACGTTTCTTTCGACATCGCCGGCGTGAACGGGCCTATCATTTCCGAAATTGAAGATCATCAGATCGAACGAACCACCTGCATTCACGAAGCCGCTCACGCCGTCTTCGCTCACGGCTCCTCCATTAAGATCGAATCTGCATCGGCCGCACCTCCCGCGCGGGTGATCTACGCGATGCCCTGCACGTCATCTCCGGTTGAGCGTATCGCTATTCTCTGGGCTGCCCCAGCAGCAGAGGCTGCCGCGCTAAATCGTCGGATCACCTTAAGCCTACTCGATGAATCAGACTATCTGAGCCGCGTTTGCGCGTTCGAGTTCGGCGGATGCGATGAATGTAAAATGGCGTTGACTGCCTGGACGGCCACCGGCCTCAGCGCCGGTATCGACGCGGCGCGCGCTGTATTCCGAGAAGGACAATTGCTTGCGTTGAAGCTGCTTGATCGGTGCGACGTGCGTGCCGCGATCAATGCGTTGGCCGACAAACTTGCTGAAGGCGCGATCGTCGACGGCGCAACCTGCCACGAATTGATTGAGCGGCATTTGCCGTTTGGTTCGCTACGCCAATCACAGGAACCTTCATGACTAAGATAATTGCAAGCCTCCCCAAATTCGGTAGGTCCGCGGAGGTTCGCGCGTCGTCCTTGACGAGAAGGACAACTCTATTGAGGTTGTTTGGACTACAGGCGCTGCCGTGCGCCGCTTCGATTGGCGCACTGATCGCTTCTACTCCGAAGTACTTCTTGTCACACCATCCGCCGTGCGCCTCGATCGCGTAAACGCTGGCGCGCCATTCCTGAACACCCATTCTGATTCCGACTTGAGCGATGTTATTGGAAGCGTTGTACCTGGTTCGGCAAAGCTTAAGGGCGGTAAGGGCATTGCTCGTGTCCGCTTATCAAACGCGTCAGGCGATGCTGACATTGTTAGCAAGATCCGTGACGGCATCATTCGCAACGTATCAGTCGGCTATGCAATTCATCGGGTTGAGAAGACCGAAAACGTAGACAGTGATGATGAATGGCGTGTGGTGGATTGGGAGCCGCTTGAGATTAGCGCAGTCCCCATCCCTGCCGATGCCGGTTCGCAGATTCGCAAGGCTGATAAGGCTGAGCAGTATCCCTGCGTCGTCGTGTCTGGCGGTATCGGAAGTCTCCGAGCCGAGGCAACGAAAGCACGAATGAGATGCCGCCAACGGATGGCGGGCGTCGTTTGAAAGGAGTTTTGGAATGTTTGCTCGCTTGAAGAAAATTCTGACCGAGGCCGATATCAACACCGTTGCCGACATCGAGGCGGCGCTCTCAGAGTACGATCTTGCCGCACTGGAGACCAGCCTTGCCACCGCTCAACAGCGTCGCAGCGATCTTCTGCTCACTGGCAATGATGCAGAAATCCTCGCAGCCGAAGACGAAGCGACCAGGGCGCGCCTAGCTCTCGATCGCGCCCATGCCGCTGTTGCCGAATTGAATCGACGGCTAGAGGAGGCGCGTGCCGAGGAGCGCAAGGCCGCGATTAGTGCCGAGTACGCCGCCACGAGTACCAAGGTGGAAGTCGCTGTCGAACGTATAAATAGTGAATATCCGGCTTTAGCGGCAAAGATCTTGGAGCTATGTATACTCGCCGACGCGGCTGATGATGCGACCACGTCATGGAGCAAGAGATGCTTTGCGGGCGAAGCTGAAGGCTTGCCTATTGTTGATACGGTTACGGAACGCCTTGAACTTCATAATCGCTGGATGGTGAACGGACTGACATTCTCGAACGCGACCCGCCTGCTGCCAGTTGGTAAGTTCGAGGGGCACTCGATTGATTTTGAATCGATCGCTCTTTATCACGCGCGTCATGGCTGATCGCACGAATGGCGGAGAGGTACTGGCGCGCGACCATGGAGGTATTGGCGCGGCTGGGGGCGACGAGACGAGAGGTCGAGGATGCGCGAGAGTTTATGCTCGACTTCGTAGCGTCGCGTGATGGGAGGCTTGTGGCCAGGGGTGAGGGGAGGTCGCGATTGTCTTTCAGCAAGATAGATTATCATCATGCTGCCGGCGCGACATACGTTTGCGTATCTACTAAATTGACATGCGGATTAATATCCGAGGTCACCAAATGCCATCACAGAAACTATCCGATGCGTGGGTACGCGATCTCACGTGGGACCGCGCCCTGGAAGCGTACCTCAAAAAGAAAGATCGGGCGGGCAAATCGCACCCAGAGCAGATCGCTTACTTCGATTCGATGGAACGAGGGCTCGCCCTGAAGCTCGTGTTCAGTTCGGGCGGTACGAAAATGTTCCAGGTGGTCACCTACGTAGGGAGCAAAGCGCTCACCTATAAGCTCGGCACCTTTCCGAAGATGAGCGTTAAGAAGGCGAAAATGGCCGCCCGCAAATATTATGAGAACCCGGTGCTAACCGAGGCCCCCAGCACTTTCAGGGAGGTCATGGAGATTTTCCTCAAGAGATACGTACAGGTGGAGGAACCCGGCTATCGCGGCGAAATCGAACGATCTCTGCGGAAACATGCGATCCCGGCTTTTAGCAAACGTCCATTCGTCGAACTCAAGCGTAAGGGCGTCGCGAAGCTGCTAGAAAACGTGGCGGGTAATAACGGCCCTGTCACGGCTGATCGTTTGCTGGGCCATTTTTCGAAGATGATGAACTGGTACGCGGCCCAATGCGGCGGCTATCGAAGCCCTATTGGTCCGAATATGCGACGCTCCGATCGCAAGGCCAACGTAGGAAAGCGTCCGGCGTCCCGGTGGCCAGCTTAGGACAAGGTCGCGACGACGAGTAAGGCAAAACCTGCGGCCTCAGCGCAATCGGATTATCGGATCAAAAGCGGATGTCTTCGCATCTGCGAACGACCCTTGCCCGCGCCTTTTCATGACACTGAGTCGCAGGCTGAAGGTCTCGTTTTAGATTGACACACTTCTTTGGGCACCCAATTATAAGAAACTTACATTACAGTAATATGACAGGTCAGACGTATAGATGAAATAAGCGCGAAGTTCCCCTCAATCGTGATTGGAGTTTGGTAATGAGATACCTTTTGATTGCGATTTGTGCGACAACGATACTGAGTACTTCAGCGCTCGCTTTTTCCGGTAAAAACGAAAGCGGCAAAGGTGATCGGGGTTATGAAGGTCGCGTTTATCTGGCCTACGACTCCGGCGGGGGGTATACCCCTGCATACCACCGCAGAGGATATGGGCCCTCTTATAGTGGCCTTCGCCCCCACCTTGTCTTCCGTGAGCGCTGCTCCTTCACAAATGACCCGAGCTGTTAGAGCTTTGGGCCTCGCTCTGAGCGTGTGCGCTCAGAGCGGATTGTAGTGGGTCCCTCCATCCATTTGAAATTGCGTCGCCCAGGCGCTTGGACTTTTCTGAGACCTAGCTGCTGAAGGCACGATTGCGGGAAGGGGCGACGACGATGTCCCGCTTCTGCTACTGATCGAGGCGGGCAGAGGCGCCGCGATTGCGCTCGATCAATTACCTCGCAAGTGGAGAATCTGCGAAGCACGGGAGCGCCGCCTTTTTTGCTGCCTTTATAGGGGTCTCAAAATGCCCACTGGGTGCGCATCGCGTAGGCGTCCCATTTAGCGCCGAGATCCTGACCGGGAAGGTTGGATTTCGCTATCGTGCCGTGGATCCAATTGAACATAACGCGCATGTTGTCGTTGAGATACCAATTTAGGCCGACGGTGACGTTATTTTGCTTTCCCCCGAACACCAGGTTGTCGTTGAGATCCATGTAGCTGTAGCGCGCCGCGATCTCCCAAGCGCCGATACCGCCTGCCACATCCCAAACGAAGGGGTTGCTCGGGCGGACGCCGCCGAACGCAGCGTCATGTTGGAGGTATTTGCGCTTCTCCCCAGTAAGAATATAACCGGCCTGAACATAGCCCCCCTTAAAATGGAGATCGGTATTTCCGAAGCGGGAGACGCTGTAGTCGAAATATTCGCTTTGTGCATGGAAAGGGCCGATGGCGCCGCCGACTTCGGCACTCAGCACCCGGACGTCATCGACATTAGCAATGTTATGGGTGTCGAGCACCCGGGTCGGATCGATGCGAAGTTCGATGCGTTCGCGCAACCGGATGTCATTGACGCCAGGGGCGCCGCCGGTGTCGGCTAGATAGAGCACCTCGCCGCCGAACAAGAAGGTAGCCACATCAGTGTTGATCGGCGTGAAAACCAGGCGGCCAACCGCTGAATAGGGTACGCGCAGCGTATGATCATAGGCGCGCTCGGGCCCCGTCAGGTAGGCCCCGGCCCACCACCACTTGTCGTATTTGATGACCCCGACGGCGGCGCGTTGGCCTCCAGCGCCAAGGTCGGCAGCCATCACTTGCGCAGAGGAGCGCTCCATGAATGTGATGTTGTTCGAACTGGTGGCCTGTTCGAGGCTCCACATCACTTTCATGTAGCCGATGTCGATGCTCGTGTTCTCGAAGCCCTTGTACGACAAAAAGGCGTTGTTGATCGTCCCCGTGCCGTCCTGAGAGCCGCCGAATTCACCGATCAACGCATATACCCAGTCGCGTGCGAATATGCCGGTGATGCCGATACGTGCGCGGCGCGCGTTGACGCCGTCCTGCAGATCCTGCGGCACGGTTGCAGACGAATTTGGCGTGTAATTATAGCCCCCGACATCGAAGTGCAGGCGGCCGGTGAGACCGACGCAGTTGAATCCATCCGCGGTGCAGAAGCGGGGAGCGCCGCCTTTCATTGACACCAGAACGTCCGGCGGTGCGAACGTCCCCTTTGTTGGCATATAACCGGCGCTGGCGTTCAGGAAGGTGTTGTGCTGAACGCTTTCGAGCTTCTTTTCCAGCACGCTAATTTGCTTTTGCAGATCTTCGACCTGCTCCGGGGTTACAACCTGTGCGTTCGCTTGTGCAGCACTAACCGCGCCGACAAGAGCGATCGCTCCAAGAAACGACTTTGTGCTTACCCATCTGGGCTTGTGCCGAAACGGCCCTTCCCGAGAAAATGCACCAACCTTCGTTCCGGATTGACGAATGTTTCGGTTCTTGCGTCGCGGCAGCATCAGACCCCTCCCAATTTCTTAAACTTGGGGCCCGTCTAAAATAGTTCCATTACAGGTGTACGACAGGCGTGAGAACACAGGACCGATTCCGTTCGACCATTTCCCCCGCCACCCGACGCAGCTGCGTTACCGGCGCAACTGGTGCGAGAGGGGAATTTTTGAGGGGAAGTGCGGGCGATGGCTTCGCGGGGAAGAGTTCATTTATCCGGAACGCCAGCAAGGCTTACCGCAGTTACGTGAGCCGGTTAATATGTTTAAGTTTGGGAGAAGGCCGGCGGGGAGATAACGGCGCAATAAGTCCCAACCGTCCCGTGACGGTCATTTCGGTGGTTGAAGCTCCGGCGAATTGATCCAATTGTAAAGTTCTGTGGCTTGGTCGGCCTGTGCGATTTTCTTGAGCAACGCGTCTTGTTCTGGCCCGGGCGCCATCGTCTCCGCCTGTTTTCGAACCTCGTCGGCCCATGCCGCAAGGCGTTCCTGCAGGGTGGTGGGTTGCTTGGACATGGGGGTGCTTCTCCCGCTTTTAGACGAAAGAGGGGATGTATTTTGTGTCTCTGACTTACTCTGTGCGAGTCAAAATTTGATGACAGCTACGCGAGGCGACACCGTTGAGCGAAGCCCGCGAAAAGCCCCGCCGGTCTGAGGCACAGCGGGCCTGATCGGTTCAGGGATCATGGGTCTCGCACGAGCCCGTTCCGGGCGATTCAATGCGCGGGGCAGAAGAGCGTTCCAAGAAAGCCCCTATGGGCGGGGTTCGCGACCCCCTCAGTAGTATGACGTTCGGGCGGCCGGCTTTTGAACCCTAGTTGCAAATTTTTTTGCCACGACGGCTGTGAATGTCAGCGTTTCCGGAGCCGGACGCCGGCGCCACCGCCGTTCTCAGGGATAAACTGTGCACCCGCATCTTCGAGAGCGCGTTGGATGGAGGCTGAGGTGGCAGCCCTTGGGATCGCCGCTCCTCGTTCAATGTTGTGTAACGCCGCCGTGGAAATATTGGCCGCTTTCGCCAAATCAGCCTGCTTCATGTTGAGCATGGCTCGCGCGCCTCGAATCTGCTCGGGTGTGATCATAGCTTCGTACTACGCGCGCTTAGACCTTTCAAAAGTACCTTCGCTCTCGCCGCCAACTCGCGGTATCAGGGGTTTTTCGCGGCTCAGAGTTGCGGAATCCCGCAGTTTGGAATTGCTCGAAACAAGCGGGTTTTCCTTTGCGTTTCGCGGGATGGCCTAACAATATCGATCCGCAAATCGTCATCCCATCGGGTCCGGTTTTCATGATCGTTTGTTCCTGTAACGTATTGACCGATCACGACGTTCGCGCTGTTGTCACCGCAGCAGAAGATTTGCCGCGCTCCGCGAAGCAGGTTTACGGGTGCCTCGGATGCAGTGCCGAATGCGGCCGATGTGCCCGGACCATCAAGACGATTATCACGGAAGCGCTCGGCACCTGTGCGCGGGAATGCTGCGCCGTCACGCCGTAATCCACGGAAAAGTCGAGCAGATCCAGGCCGAAAAGCGCCGTGTGAGCGCCGATTTGGCGCAAGACGAATGACGGATCAGGCGAAGATCGCTCTCAGAAAACTTGTAATCACCCATGCGATGGCGCCCGCGCTAAATGCCAGCGCTGGGTCTGGCAATCCATCCGGCGCGATTCGGCTCTCAGCCACCGCCAGAACTGTTGCATGGTCACCCTCATCTGTGGGCACGCAGACAGATCTTGCAGGCAATACAAAAGGGCCCAAGGAGACGATTTAATCAGGCACTTCGTTCTAGGCCTTGGTCACCATGGCCATGTCGTTATGCAGGATCTTTTGCTGCTCTCGGTTGTCCCACTTGATGGTGACACCGGCCCAATCCTTTTCGATAACCGTGCCGGCGTCCTTGCTATCGCCGTGCCAAATCACACGAGAGTTAACGGCTAGTGATCTTGATTCGCTTCCAGTCATCTTGCCGACCACCACGTGTGGGTCATTTTAGGGCTCGAAGGAGTGCCTCGCCGCAGAAGTTGGAATCTTTGCCTTCATCGCTGCTAAGCCTGCCGCCGTAATGCGAAACGTAGAGGCCGCTGGGACCTCGATCCAGCCTTTTGCGATCATTCTGTTGATTGTTACCGCCGCGGGTTGGAACTGCCTTTTATGTAGCTCGCCCCCTCGCTCGTGAAGAATCTGCAAGATGCTCCGCTCTCGATGAGTAGGTATGTGACTAGCTCTGGCAGGCATTAGCTGCCCTTCGTCTTTTTATCCCGCCTTTTTTCTTCTTAGGCGGCGGAGGTGGCTCGACGGCCTCACGAGCCAGCCGCTCGGCCCTTAGACGCTCGCGATTTTTGTCGAATGCCTTTGCTGCGTTCGCGTGCTCAATCATTGCCGATTTTGCGTCGGCGTCTCGAAGCACTTTGCGAGCTTCACGCGCCTCTTTCGAAATAGGCTTACGTGGTTCGTATTCCCCGGGCGTTTTACTCATTTCGTTTCCCCTTCAGCCCGATCTCGACAGCGCGGCGGATAGCCTCGGACGGCCGATACATTGTATTGGTTGGCCAGTCGGAGAAGGAGGAAAAATGAAAGATATCGACAAACTTCCACTGGCCCCGCGGACTGTCGCGCACGTTGGCCGCTAGTTATGTCGGCGTGTCGCCAACTACCTTTGACCGAATTATTAAGGACGGTCTGATCCCAGGGATTGGACGTGGCGGCTTTGCCGGCGCAGTTGATGCGTGCTGTGCGATAGGTTGGATGTACAAACTGGCCCGCCGGACGGAGGGTCTAAGCGGGCCAACTTGGGTTCGGGGATCACAGGGGGGTGTGGAACCCGTTCCAGATTATCAATGCGGTCGGATGAGCGGCGTTCCTATGCCCGGGCGAGCAAAGACAAGGCGGCGACCATCAAAAGACGAGCTACGGGGCAAGTCTTGGCGGTCGCCAAACTATAATCAGGCTACGCGAAATCAAGGTACGGATTCGCGTACTTGTTGTCTTAATATTTAAGTCACAAGGTGACGGGATGTTTACGTCACAAGATCACTGGTGAAACTTGGGATGGGGAGAGCCGCAACCCCGATCAAAAATTGCTAATTCGACGGGCGAGCAGCATCGAGCAATGGACCAGGTTATCATCGCCGTTTTGGTAGTTACCAGCGCATTGATAGGTGCGGCCGCAGGATTGCGCTTTAAAGTCTTCACTCTTGTACCCATAGCAATATTGATCGCTCTCGCCTCTGCTGCCGTCCTACACAGGAACGATTTCGGGGCCGTGAGCGGCATTGCCACTATAATCGCGTGTCTGGTCGTGAACCAAGCTGCCTATATAATCGTCCAGATATTCACTCCGGCAGCCGATCTACTTTCCAATGAAGTATCCGACAGCGACCCAAGCTCCGGTCGCGAGCAGGGTGTCCGCAGCGATAACGGCGATTATCGCAATCAAAAGCCATCCCCAACCGGTGCCTTCAAAGGCAGCTTTTATGCCCGCAAAAGGTAGCGAGGTCTTACCGGCTTGGTCGATGGACATGAGAGCTATTGATCCTGAGGAGAGCGCAGCAGCGGCGTGCGGTCTGATCGGCGCGCTTCCAACTCAGTTCCCTTACGTTAGTTCCTTAAATTAATTGAACTGAACCTAAAATGCGTCATTTCGCCTCTCACGACGCACGTGGGCGCTAGACCATTTATTCCGCGCTACCTTTCCGCTCCGTAGCTTTGTCCGCAGCTCAAACGAACGCGCAGCTGCCGGCCGCTAAGCCAGCAATTGCGCCCAACTCTCTAGAAAAGCGCCGTTCTTAAACGAGTGAATTTTCTCTCGCACCGTCTCGTGCTACGCGACGACGCCGTACCAGCCAATAGACACCATAACCGACGGCGAGAATCGGAAGGCCAGCCGCGCCGGCGATCGGTCCAGGCGCTCCGTGCACACGACCAGGCTTGTTTTGGCCGGGAGCGTTTTCGCAATTGCCCCGACCGTTGCAAGCGAGAGCAGGAGTGGCAATGATGACAGCGAAGGCTGCCGCGGACAACATCTTGAGCGCCGTCTTCATTGATTTTGCTCCAAGTTTTTGAAGGACCGATTCAATTATCCGCGCGTTAAAATTTAAAAATACCGCGATTTAAATCTTCACGCCAATTAAATCGAAATGTGGGCGTCTGGTTCCCTTCACGTTGCGTTACAAAGTGGAGGGCTTTTCGTTCACCGATCCCGCGCCAGCCTCCGTTTGCGCCACGTATGGCTCTTCTTGCTTTTTGGGTTGCCGATCGGCGGTGGAGTGTCGCCGTACACGGCTCGATAGAAATTGATCCGCGCCATGAACACGAACGGGCCGCCGTGCTCTGCGGCTTCCTGAAGCACCTTCGCTGCGCATTGCCAGGGCTCGGTTTTCCCGACCTTGGCGGGCAGGCTGGTCGCATACTCGGCCGCCTCTCCAATGGTGCGAATGGTGCCGCCGTCTGGCATCGGGATGGGGTCTTGGAAACGGTGGGACCAGTTCACCATCCCGAGCTCGGCCTCGTAAAATCGATTACATCGCTCCAGTTCGGGCGGGTATCGACCCAACCAACCGCCCCACACACCGTACATCGCAAGTGCGCGCTGATGTCCGACCAGTCCCAGTCCGGCAAGTCAGCGATTCGAAGTATCGAGTTATGCCCGCACACCCCGCCGTTAACGTCGCCGACGCAATGAACGAGGATGGTCTTTATCGTGATGTCTCGCTTCGGCTTGCCAGTCCAATATCGTAAGGAGGATGCTGGCTTCTTTCGCTAGGGTTTTCGTTGGGTCATAGCCGGAATCCCGGTACCTGCGTTCGGGCGTCACGCTTCCCTATCCCTCAGTCTAACACCAGGCCCCCGTTTTGTGGATGATGCCCCGTTCCTCTCAATCTAGACCCGGCGGGGATTATCTACGGGTAACCTGACCATCTAGCCAGTCTTGCTCCTCGGCAAGTGCTAGCCAAGCATCCTGCATTCGCCTGTAGCGGTTCTTTGACGGCAAATCCTTCGCCTCATCGGCGAGCTCACCGCAGTTGCGGGCGTTCTCCCTGTACTCTTCCGAGTTGTTCAACATGCGTTGCTCCGGCGAGGGTTTCGATCCCCTGTGGCGTGGCGGTTAGCGACAGGGCCACGCTTCATGCAACGCCTTTATTACCAAAGCCCGAAAGTCCAGATGGAGGACCTCAGGGTGTCTATCCAAGTAATTCACGACAACGCGCAGCACCTGTTCGTTAGTAGCCTCATCCGGCGCACAAAATCTGATGGATGGAGGCAATACCTTACTAAAATAGATGGCCGCGTTGACAATTCCGCTGCACTTACCGTCCCAAACGTCAAAGCGGCTGTTGTCTGATAAGGCATGGTGGCAGTGAGGCAAAAGGAAGTTTGCGCTCCCATAATCCTCTTCCGCCTTCGCGGAACAAGCAAAGAAACCAGCCAGAACAAGGCACAAAACGCATCCGAGCAGGGTGTTGCGGGTAGGGCGGTTCATCAGGCTTCCAGCGCGTGTTATTTTTTTGAAAGGGCTTTTTCTACGAGCCTCCGAATCGCTTCCGGCCGGCCGGGGAGGTCGTCTTGTTTGCGCGGCGAGAGCGGCGCGTCGGTTAGGTGTTACGCCTATCTCTCAGTATAGCCTCGGCCTCGCCGCCCTTTGTGCGGATTCGTAGCTCACCTTCAATGCGGAGCCATTCTCCGTGGAGTCTTTCGGACTGCGCGACCACTGTCATCCTTTGCAGAGACGAACTGTCGAGGCATTCTGTTACTTCAGCAATCAAGCAGTCAGGATCCTCGCCGAGCAACGCAAGCTTTACGAGAGCGGTGGTCTTATCCGGGTATCGACCTTCATCTATGAAGACGCCTTGGCTTTTGCGGACGGCGGTTACGCAGTAGCGATCGGTCATAGTAATCTCCCATCTTGCGCTGCTGCTGTCGGGATGGGCGGCTATTTCATGAGATGACGGAATGGACTAGGGCACCATAATCGGCCCGCGATTCCTCTCCGCCCATTCCCGAAGCCTAACCACTGTCAGAAGGTTTTTCGAGCCGAAGTTGTGAGCTACATGGCTCGCCACAATGATGAATGCGTCGACCATCTCGGTCGTGTTGGGCTGAAGCTCCTCGACTGCGATGGTGATGTCTTTGTCGCGGTGCAGCTTGCCGTCCGATATCAACTGCTTCGCGTGTGCCATCATGCGGTCCACCAAAGCAGGATCGAGATCGGCGCCTTTCAGAGGTTTAATCCGCAATACGCCAGACTGGGCGCGAATTTGCTCCCACATAGTTTCTTCCGCCTATCGCCAAATTCAGTTACCCGAGGAGCGGAGCCATGGCTTCAGTCAGGTTCACCTCGGCGCTCATTTCTTAATTTTTAGTCCTAACTCCACCAACCGCCTTATCGCTTCTGGCCGGCCGAGCAGGTCGTCTTGGCGGGGGCGCCACTCGGCCTAGTGTTTTGTCGATCCCGGCTGCTGTTTTAAAAAGGAACCGATGCCATCAGTTTCGAGCACCCGATAAAATTCGTCATAGGCATCTTGGTCGGTGGCAAATCGATCCTCCCACACAGTCGATCCACCCTCGTGATCGGTCACTTCGAGCGTCCAGCTTTCGTCTCCTTCAACGAGCCGATAAATTTCGACCCGCACGGTCACGCCTTCGCGAGTCACGACGCCGCTCAGCGGCGATTTTTCAATTTCGGGAACTTCATCGGACATGGCCGCAGAATAACGTAAGCGTCGCGCGCGGGGTAGGGGTTAGCGTCTCGCCAACCTCACACCAGGCCCGCCATTCACCGACTTCCCATCATCCAGAAAGATCACTCCGGCAGATTCGAGCGCGGCGCGGATGGCTGCCAGGTTATTGGCGATGGGTTGGTGCGCGCCATTCTCAAATCGACGAACGGTGGACAGTGCCACATTAGCTCTTTTGGATAGTTCGGCTTGATTCCAGTCAAGGAGCGCTCTGCCTGCTCGACACTGGGCTGCGGTGAAATTGCTCATTCCGGAACTATACGCCGAGCCGCTTAATAAATCATGCTTGTGATCGTAAAAGATTCGTTTGACTCTTTTTAGGTCTTATGCGCATACATTGCCCCTCACCGCGGCTGTCGCGGGGGCTGAAGGGGTAAGAAATATGATTGAAGCAGGATCCGCCGATAACAAAGCCACCACCGCCACACCCCGTCATTTGCTGACAGGATGTGCGAACTGACGACGGGGATGGATTTACTGATCGATCGACTCAACCACGCCTTCGATATCGTGTCGGATCTTGGTCACGCTCCTGGCGAGGACGGATGGTACGCAATGAATGCGATTACCGAGACGCGATGGGTCACCGAACGGCTTAGCGAAGACATCAGGACGGTGAGGCGCGAGTTCGATCAGGACCCGTCCAATCACCGGAAGGTCAGATTCAAGCAAGCAGCGGAGTAGCCACCCCAAAGCTCGCCCCTCAACCAGGGCCTTCTACCTCCGCGGCCCAGCCAATAGATCTTTGGCGGGCCGCGCCTTCCAAAAGCGGGGAGGAATAGCGGGGAACCCGCTTTAGTTGTTCATAATTGAGCCGTAAAATCAATGGCTTAAGCCGCAAAAGTCGATCCTGCTGAGGGAGCGATTATATCCGGCAGCGTAGACGTACCAGATTTCGTAGTTGCGTGGGACCGCGGTCTGCCGCAACGATCGGATCTGGCCGAGCGCCACCTCGGCGAACGCCATGGTGCGTTCATGTTCGTCAAGCTCAACCACTGATGCGGCCCCGCCGACGATTTGTGCAATCGTCGCCTCAAAACGACAAAAAATATAAACGTAGAATATTGGTTAAAGATAGCAGCAGGGGGTTTACGCGCGGTAAACGGTGTTTTCAACGAGCCGGCCGGTGAAGAACCGCGCCGGCCGAAAGGCTTAGCCGCGGGCGCGGATCGGGCGGAGCAAAAACGCCGGCAGGTGTGAATGGTCTCCCGGCTCGGAGATCGCTTCCCGGCGCGGTGCGGGTGCGCGTCCGATTGAAGGCGGCGACGGCGCGGCTATGGATGCTGCGGCCGTCGCGGCAGGGGCCTCGTGCCTCTGGCGATCCCCACTGGAACGGCGCGGTTTGCGGGCTTCGCGCTTTCCGCCGCGTGCATGACTCTCGCCGCCCTTGTCGTGTGCCTGGCGGGATCGAGAAGGCTTTCCTGCAGCCGCTCCGTTGGCACCGGCTTCCGCGACTGCTTCGTTCGCGCCGGCATCATAGCCGGGAAGGTCTGCCTTGGGTATAGCTTGACCGGTCAGCTTCTCGATGGCTGCGAGTGATTTGAAATCCGCGGGACAGACGATCGTGATTGCGGTGCCGGCGCGACCAGCGCGGCCGGTGCGGCCGATACGATGGACGTAATCGTCGGGATGGTGGGGGACATCGAAGTTGAGGACGTGGCTGACTTCGGGAATGTCGAGACCGCGGGCAGCTACGTCAGAGGCGACAAGCAGCGGCAGTTCACCCTTGCGGAATTGATCAAGTGAAGCGGTTCGCGCCGACTGATCCATATCGCCGTGAAGGGCGCCGACGCTGAAGCCATGTTTCTGGAGCGACTTATAAACGATGGCGACGTCGCGTTTGCGGTTGCAAAAGATGATTGCGTTCTTGAGTTCCTTGGCTTCGCGCAACAGGTGGCGCAGCAGCTCACGCTTCTCGTGCGGTTCGCGGCTGCAACTGACCTGCGATTGCGTCACGGTCGCCGCCGTGGTTGCGGGCCTGGAGACTTCGATCTTTTCGGGATTATGCAGAAAGGCATCCGTGACGCGACGGATCTCGTTCGGCATCGTCGCAGTGAAGAAGAGGGTCTGCCGGGTGAACGGCACCAGCTTGCAGATGCGTTCGATGTCGGGAATGAAACCCATATCCAGCATCCGGTCGGCTTCATCGATCACCAATAGTTCGACGCCCGTGAGCAGCAGGCCGCCGCGTTCGGTGTGATCGAGCAGGCGGCCCGGAGTTGCGATCAGCACATCGACGCCGCGAGTCAGCTTCAAATCCTGATCGCCGAAGGAAACGCCGCCGATCAGGAGCGCCACGTTGAGTTTCTGGCCGGCGCCATACTTGTCGAACTGCTCCTTCACCTGAGCGGCGAGTTCGCGTGTCGGCTCGAGGATCAGCGTGCGGGGCATTCGCGCCCGGGCACGGCCCTTCTCCAGCAATGTAAGCATGGGCAGGACGAAGGCGGCGGTCTTGCCGGTGCCGGTCTGAGCGATGCCAAGGACATCGCGACGCGCCAGCACGTGGGGTATAGCCTGGTCCTGAATGGGGGTAGGGGAGGTATAACCTGCGGCCGCAACAGCGGCGAGCACCTTGTCGGACAAACCGAGATGAGAAAAAGACATTGAGCCTCTAGTGCGGTGTTCAGAAGTTCTCTTCAGAAGTGCGGCAGATTCATCAAGAGAACCTCTGAACCAAACCGCACTAGCATACTTCGTTTTCGAGCGTCCTCTCGAATACGAAGCTCGCTCGTCACCCGCGTCCATGCAGGGCGAACTTCGTATTCAGGACGCTCGCCGAAACCGCCGTTCGGAATCGAAGGCAAAAGGCTGTCGCGCTCAACCCCTTAACGGCGTGCTCTTAAAAGCGAAGGGGGCTCTGACTTACGCTGACGGGCGGCTCACCGGGAAATCGTGTTCGGGTCCCGGGCCGCGTTGGCCGGAACATAGGGACGAACCAGCCAAAGTCAATGCGGAAATGGCGAAATGCCGAAAAACCCTAATGTTTTTGTCTGATTCGGACAGGGATTCTCAGCGGGTGGGGCTTCTCCGGTCAGCAAAGCAGCCGGCAGCCGGGATGAACCGCGGTCGATATTTGGCCGACTATGGCATAATCCAATTTGCGCGCGGTGATCGCTGAAACACGGGATATGGAAAAGTTGGAATGAGGGGCATTTCGGTCGAACGCGCGGCGCTGTTGGGCATTGCATCCGCATTCCTGATGCTCGCAAGCCCTGCGCTGGCCGCAAAGCGTGTCGCACTCGTGATCGGCAACAACGACTACAGGAACGTTTCGAAACTTCAGAAGGCCGTCAACGATGCCCGAACCATGGGTGACGCGTTGAGGCAACTCGGCTTCAGCGTGATGGTGGCGGAAAACCAGACCCGTCAGGCATTCAGCCAGACGCTGCTGGCGTTTGATCAGCAGATCGAGGCCGGCGACACCGCGTTCTTCTTCTACGCCGGTCACGGCTTCGAAATCGCCGGCCAGAATTATCTGCTACCGACCGATGTTCCGGCCGCCACCGAAGGGCAGGAGGAACTAGTCCGTGACGCTTCGATCCTCGCCGACCGCATCGTTGAGAGGTTGCAGAACAGGAAGGCCCGCACGTCGGTTTTGGTGTTCGATGCCTGCCGCAACAATCCGTTCGAGCGCAAGGGCACGCGCGCGGTTGCCGGCGGCGCAGGACTCGCACCGATGACCGAACTACCGGAAGGCGTGTTCTCGGTGTTTTCGGCCGGCCCCCGCCAGACGGCGCTCGATCGCCTGTCGGACAGCGATAGCAATCCGAACTCGGTATTCACCCGCATCTTCGCGAAGGAATTGGTGCAGCCCGGAGAGACCATGGTGCAGGTGGCGCAGCGGACCCGCCGCACCGTCAGCGAAATGGCCGAGACGGTGCGGCACAAGCAAGTGCCGGTCTATTTCGATCAGATGGTCGACGATGTCTTTCTGAACGGTCCTGCCAAAGCGGAGCCGCCGTCGTCGCACGCCGAGCCTGCCCAGAAGGTTGCAGCGCTACCTGTCGCACCGCTCAAGCCGCCATCCAACGAAGCGGTCAACGCGCCGATTGCAAATTTCTCGCGCCACAACGGCGGGTGGACCGTCGTGTTCTCGATCGCCGATCCCGCGCTCGGGATTTCCTGGCGCATGGGTGACAGCGGCGAGTTCAAGGAAACCGGCTTTCTCGATACGCTCGATCCACGAACCCGAAAGCGCATGCCAAATCCCGCGATCGAGCTTGCCGCCGACGCGCCGGCCGCGACAATCCAGATGCGCTATGTCGATGCCAACGGCGAAGTGCAGGGACCCTTTCCGATCCGGTTCGATCCGGATGCGGCATTGATCCGCGATCAGCGGAAAATCCTCGACATGACTGCCACGAGTTGGTTGTCGTTTCGTCAGTTTAATGGGCTACTCGTCTATTACACCCACCTGATGTCATATCGCTGCGCGATCCGCGAGGTGAGGATCGGAATCGACTCGTCGGTGCCGGATCGAGCGCTCAAGATGCCGCCCTGCGATCCGCTTGATCCCGTCGCAATTCCGCATGACGCCACGCCATATTTGAAGCTTTCGCCTGCAACGAAAACCATATCGGTTGAATTGACCTATCGCGACGGTAGCGTATCGGAGATCAAAAGTTTCCGTCGCTGATTTCTCGACTCGAAGGACTCAGCCGACTGTCATAGCGGCGCGGCGCATGGCTTCCGACCTCACAAGAGGATCGAGCCCGGTCTCCGGCCGTCAATTAACCCACGGATTATAAGTGCCAATGCTCCAGACTTGGCCCTCAGGATCGCGGCAGGTGAAGTCGCGCCCTCCATAGTCCTTGTCGGAAATCTCGAGAACGATGATGGCGCCGTTGGCCTTGGCCCTGGCATAAACGGAGTCGGCATCCGGCACCACGATGTAAGCACTCTGAGTCACCAGGTGATTGGTCGTGGCCGGCTTCTGAACCTTGGCGAAATCGTCGTCGCGCGCCGAGCCCAGCATGATCATGCCATCGCCTAGCGACAGTTCGGCATGGACAACACCGCCGTTGCCATCGTCATGGACGGCTTTGCGGATAAAGCCGAAGGTATCGCACAGCCAATCGATCATTTTGTGTGGATCACGATAACGCATCGCGGGAATCACGGGTGAACTCATTGCCTAGCCTCCTTGCAGTTGAGGTCTCCCTGAATAAGACCGCAACTTGCCGCTGGAATCTAGTCAACTACTTAGCGTACCCCGTGATAATGCTTAAACGTCCAGCATATCCTCGCTGGCGAATTCCGCCTTGTCGGAGATGAAGGCGAAGCGCGCCTCCGCCTTGGTGCCCATCAAACGCTCGACCGAATCCGCCGTATCCTCGCGATCGTCCGCCAGCAGCATCACGCGCAACATTGCGCGCTTTGCCGGGTCCATGGTGGTTTCCTTGAGCTGCGCCGGCATCATCTCGCCGAGCCCTTTGAAGCGGCCGACATCGACCTTGGCGTTGGCGTTGAACTCGCTCTTGAGCAGCGCATCCTTGTGGGCGTCGTCGCGGGCGTAGATCGTCTTGCTACCGTGAGTCAGGCGATAGAGTGGCGGCACCGCGAGGTAAAGGTGACCCTCGTCGATCAGATGCGGCATCTGCCTGTAGAAGAACGTGATCAGCAGCGAAGCGATGTGGGCTCCATCGACGTCGGCGTCCGTCATGATGATGACCCGCGAATAGCGCAAGTCCTCCTCGCGATAATTGGTCCCAGTGCCACAGCCCAGCGCCTGGATTAAGTCAGCCAATTGAGCGTTAGCGACGACCTTGTCTTTGGTCGCCGATGCCACGTTGAGGATTTTGCCGCGTAGAGGAAGCACGGCCTGCGTCTTGCGATCGCGCGCCTGCTTAGCGCTGCCGCCGGCCGAGTCGCCTTCGACGATGAACAGTTCCGAACCTTCGGTCGCGGTGTTGGTGCAGTCGGCAAGCTTGCCGGGCAGGCGCAGCTTCTTCACTGCGCTCTTGCGCGAGGTTTCCTTCTCCGCACGACGGCGCAACCGTTCGTCCGCGCGCTCGATCACAAAATCGAGCAGCTTGTTGGCCTGCACCGGATTGCCGGACAACCAATGATCGAACGGATCCTTGATCGCCTGCTCGACGATCCGCGAGGCTTCGGCGGTGGCAAGGCGGTCCTTGGTCTGGCCCTGAAACTCCGGTTCACGCACGAACACGCTCAGCATCACGGCCGCCCCGACCATCACATCTTCAGAGGTGATTGGCGCGGCGCGCTTGCCGAGGCCGACACGTTCGGCATGATCCCTCAGTCCACGCAGCAGCGCGCTGCGTAAACCGGACTCGTGGGTACCGCCGTCAGGTGTCGGCACCGTGTTGCAGTAGGAGGACAGGAAGCCGTCGGCGTCCGCGGTCCACGCCACCGCCCATTCGCAAGCGCCGTGTGCGCCGTTGCGGCCGGACTTGCCCGAGAAGATGTCGGGATGAACCAGGGTGTCCTTGTGGATCGCGGCGGCGAGATAGTCTTTCAGGCCGCCGGGGAAGTGAAAGGTCGCTTCTGCCGGGACGTCATCGAGGCCCTTGAGCAGCTCCGGCGCGCAACGCCAGCGGATTTCAACACCGCCGAACAGGTACGCCTTCGAGCGCGTCATTTTGAACAGGCGCTGCGGCTTGAACGCGGCCTTTGCACCAAAAATTTCGGTGTCCGGCTTGAAGCGGATGGTGGTGCCGCGGCGGTTGGCTATCCTGCCAAGGTCTTCGAGCTTGCCCCGAGGGTGACCGCGCTCGAAGGTCATCTTGTACAGATTTTGGCTGCGCGCCACTTCCACCTCAAGGAGCGAGGAGAGGGCGTTGACCACGGAGACGCCGACACCGTGCAGGCCGCCGGAGGTCTCGTAAACCTTGGAGTCGAACTTGCCGCCCGAATGCAGCGTGCACATGATGACTTCGAGTGCAGACTTCTTTGGGAACTTGGGGTGTGGGTCGATCGGAATGCCGCGCCCGTTGTCGGTGACGGTAAGGAATCCGTCGGCGGTCAGTTCGACGACGATAAAGGTCGCGTGGCCGGCCAACGCCTCGTCCATGGCGTTGTCGATCACCTCCGCGAACAGGTGGTGCAGCGCCTTCTCGTCAGTCCCGCCGATGTACATTCCGGGACGGCGGCGGACCGGCTCAAGCCCCTCGAGCACCTCGATGTCAGCGGCGGTGTAGCCGGCCTCAGCTCCCGATACGGGTGTTGAAGCTCGGGCGGGGACGCGACCCTTGACGTCCGAAGCCGCGAAAAGATCGTCAGGCTTCTTCTTATTAACGTTCGATTTCAGTGATTTGGCCATAATTATTCAGATACTGCGTACGGCTGCGTATGAAGGAATCGGCTACGCCGACTATGCCATGGTGGTTTCGTGCCGTCCGCGTCTTTGTGACTTGAAGTCGCCGGACGGGGGTGGCTTACCTGTGGCGGGTTTGGCGGGGAAGAGGTTTCCTGGCCGCATTGAGATTTGGCGAGAGGCGCTGTGGAATGGAAGACGTCGCACGTAGCCTGGTCGACTTCGTGCGCGATCATCAGGTTTGGGCTGCCGCTGTCGTTCTGGTGCTTGCTTTCGGCGAATCGCTCGCCTTCATCTCGCTGCTGGTCCCGGCGTGGGGCGTGTTGGTGGCCATCGGCGCGATGATGGGGCCTGGTCAGATCAATTTCTGGCCGGTGTGGGTAGCTGGGGCGGTCGGCGCGGCGCTCGGCGACTGGCTGTCCTATTGGATCGGCTTCACCTTCAAGGAACGGGTCGCTTCGATCTGGCCGCTGTCGCGGCATCCGGGCCTTCTGCCCCGAGGCGTGGCCTTGGTTGAGAAATGGGGTGTCCCATCGATTTATATCGGGCGGTTCTTTGGACCGCTGCGCGCCACCGTGCCACTCGCCGCAGGCATTTTCGAAATGCCGTCCTTGCGATTTCAGTTCGCTAACTGGACATCAGCGCTGATCTGGTCGGCGGTGCTGCTGCTGTTCGGCGACCTGATTTCACGGACCGTCGAATGGGTCTGGAGCGCGATCTGAGTCTCAGCAGCCTCCGCTCTGACGAACGGAGAACCGGCTGTCGCGCAACCACCACAACTGAGTTACAAGCCGCAGACGCGAGCGCGCTCGCGAATGCTAGGATAATGTCATGACCGGCGCAGACACCAGGATGAAAAGCACCGCTTCAAGCGGCGATAAGGCGAGCAGACCGACAGTGTTCGTCGATGGCGCCTCGGGAACGACTGGCCTCGAAATCCGTCAACGGCTTGATCGGCAAGGCGACGTCAATGCCAGGAGCCTCCCTGAGGACAAGCGGAAGGATCCGGCTGCGAAGCGCGCGCTTATGGCGGAAGTTGATCTGGTCATCCTCTGTTTGCCCGACGACGCGGCGAAGGAAACTGTCGCATTGATCGACGACATGGGTGCTGACGCGCCGAAAGTCCTGGACGCCTCGACCGCCTTCCGCGTCGCGCCGGACTGGACCTACGGCTTTCCGGAACTGACGCCGGATCAGGCGGACAGGATCAAGGCGGCGCGCAAGGTTGCGAACCCCGGCTGCTATCCGACCGGATCGATTGCGTTGCTACGGCCACTGACCGATGCCGGCCTGATCCCACGGGACTATCCCGTCACCATCAATGCGGTGAGCGGCTATTCCGGCGGCGGCAAATCGATGATCGAGAGTTTCGAGAAGGGAACCGCACCGGCATTCGAACTCTATGGACTCGGCTTCGAGCACAAGCACCTGCCGGAAACGCAGAAATACGCGAACCTGACGCGACGGCCGATTTTCGCACCGTCGGTCGGCGATTATCGGCAGGGTATGCTGGTGTCGATCCCGCTGCATCTCGATACGTTGCCGGGACAACCCGATGGCGCGACACTCCATGCAGCGCTGGCGAAGCGGTACGCAGGCAGCACCTATGTTTCGGTGATACCACTGGACAGCGCTGCTGCGAAAAGCGGGCGGATCGAGCCGGAGTCGCTGAACGGCAGCAACAGGCTCGAGCTTCATGTCTTCGCCAGCGACAAGCACCGGCAGGCCGTCCTGGTCGCGCGGCTCGACAATCTCGGCAAGGGCGCATCCGGCGCGGCGGTGCAGAACATGCGGCTGATGCTCGGGCTGAAGGATGAGGGGACGGATTAGAAGCGCCGTGAGGAGTGACGAACGCCAGATATTTCAGCCGCACTTTCCAGAGCGCTATTATGAGCCGCTGCGGGTTCCGCAGTATCGCTGATCACAAAGCCAGGAAATCTCAATGAACAAATTCGTCAAGTTCACCGACGCCGCCACCAGCCATGAAATCTTCGTCAACGTGACTCATATCATCGCGGTTACCCCGACTTCAGCAGACCGAACGCAAACGTGGATTCACACGGCAAATCCTCAAAATCCGACGTTCACGATCGACGAGAACGTCGACGCAGTGATGCAGAAGCTAGGCGGTTAGCGTTCCCTTCGGCACCATGCAATCTAATGGCTACTCTTTCGATCTTTCGGAAGGCAGCAACCCGCGTTGGCTGACCCGACCCGGTCGCAAATGACGAGAAGCAGTCATTTGAGCGGTTCAGAAATGCTTCCAGCTAGTCCATCCGGCGTGCGTGCGAATGGTTTCGAATTCTGTGGTAAGTTACGTCCGGTCGGTTTGTTTGTGGGAGATTGCAAATGCCAGGATCATCAGACGCGGTGAGAGTGATCCAGCCCGGCAAGACCTATGTCGGCAAGCAGGGCTTTACCTACGGAGCCGGCGTATCGAAGGAGACGGCTGGAGCAAAGCAGGTCTGTTTGAATGTGCTGCCCATGCCTCCGGGTGCCAAGGCAAAGGTCCATTACCACAAGGGCATCGAGACGATTGCTTACCTTTTGGAAGGTGAATGCGCCGTCTACTATGGCGACACACTTGAGCATCGTCTCGTCGTCAAGGCTGAGGACCAAGTCTATATGCCTGAGGATGTCCCGCATGCTCCATCCAATGAGAGCGGAGCGCCGTGCAAGTGGCTTGTCGTGCATTCATCCGGTAGCGATCAGGACGGCATCGTCCTGCTACCAGACCTTGATGCAATATTGGCGCAGAAGCCGGGCGCGACAGCGTCGTAAGTCATAAATTCGTGCTTCTGCTGTTCGCCCTTTGGGACTGCTGTCCAACTCTGAAATCTCCGTTCCTCGGGGCAGACCGGAAGCGGCGAGCGGGCGATCAAAGCGGCGCTTTTGACCCGAACCGATCACGCATCAGTTAGACAACGATTGATCGGTTCCACGATACCAGATGCTGACTGCTTCCCGCCAATATGGTATATTAGGTCAATGCATCCCAATCCGGGGAGCGTGACCGGCCCTGCCACGCAAAATCAATGCGATAGGCGTTGAGCCGCACGATGGAGGAAGCTATGTCCATCGAAAGCATTCTGAGGCGGAAGGGCCCTGACGTCACAACAATAGGTCCGGAAGCCAATATCAAGAGCGCGGCGGGCTGGCTCCGCGCAAAAAATATAGGCGCGCTCGTGGTGACGAGTGGAAACGCAATTCTTGGCCTCATTTCCGAACGTGAAATCGTTGACGCATTTTTTCGCTACGGCGAGGCAGCCGGGTCGATGCGTGTGAAGGAAATCATGCAGCACGGTGTGACCACCGTGTCCCCGGACGAAAGCGTCACTCGCGTGATGAAACTGATGACGCACCAACGCGTGCGACACTTGCCGGTAGTTCATGGCGGCAAGCTAGCCGGCATCGTCAGCATCGGCGATGTAATCAAGTATCGGCTGGAGGAGCTGGAGCTGGAGGCGAACGTCCTACGTGATGCCTACAGCATCTCGCGTTGACGCCTTAAGCATCGTCTCACAAGCGTGCCCGTGTTTGATCTTGTTCCAATTTGAACGAGGGCCCACTCGCTTGGGCTTGGCGTGCATGCTCGCGCGCACCTTGGGATGCCTGCCATTGGTGGCCCATCGGGCGCAAGCGGGTCATCTCACGAGCGCACGCGACGTAGCTGTCCGGCGCATCCTCGATCGGCGGCTGGCGCTGATCCCTCCTCAATTTGTGCTTTGATCCAAGTCAACATCGGCAAGTTGGGTGCATTCAGGCTTTCTTTTTTTTGAGCCGCGGAGGCATTCAATGAAACTCAGTAGTTTGCTTGCAGGCGCGAGTCTTTTCGTCCTGAGTTCTGTCTCGGCATTTGCTCAGCAGGTCACGGGTGTTCCAGGTTCACCCGGTGCCACGACCACCATCGACGGGAAGCAGATTCCACCGCCCCCGCCAGCATTCGGCGGGATGATCAAGGAGAAGGCCTCGGAGTCAACCGCCTGGTGGGCGCCCCGTGTCGTGCCGCCGAAGGGCGCTCCCAACGTGTTGCTCATCATGACGGACGACCAGGGTTTCGGAGCACCGAGCACCTTCGGCGGTGTTATTCCCACGCCCGCAATGGATCGCATCGCTGCACAGGGCCTGCGGTATACCAATTTCCATTCCACTTCGCTGTGCTCACCGACTCGGGCGGCCCTTATCACCGGCCGCAATCATCATTCGGTCGGCTTCGGAGTGGTCGGTGAAATATCGACGGGATTCCCAGGTTACGACTCGATCATTCCGATCGAGAAGAGCACCATCGGCACTATCCTGAAAGCGAACGGGTACGCGACCTCGTGGTTCGGCAAGGACCACAACACACCCTCGTTCCAGTCGAGCCAGGCAGGGCCTTTCAATCAATGGCCTAACGGCATGGGATTTGAGTACTTTTATGGCTTTGTCGGCGGTGACGCCAGCCAGTGGCAGCCGAACCTGTTCCGCAACACCACGGCTATCTATCCTTTCCAGGGCAATCCCAGCTGGAATCTGGAAACCGCCATGGCCGACGAAGCCATCCAGCACATCAAGCAACTCAAGGAGATTGCGCCCGACAAGCCGTTCTTTGTCTATTACGTGCCAGGCGCAACCCACGCGCCACATCATCCGACACCGGAGTGGATCGAGAAGATCGGCGGTATGCACCTGTTCGATGACGGCTGGAACAAAGTGCGCGAGAAAATCTTCGCCAACCAGAAACGCCTGGGCATTATGCCGGAAAATGCCAAGCTGACGCCGTGGCCGAAGGAATTGCCGCAATGGGACTCGCTCGGTTTGCTGGAGAAGAAACTCTTCATCAAGCAGGCCGATGTCTATGGGGCTTACCTCGCTTACGCAGACCATGAGATCGGCCGCGTCATCCAGGCCATCGAAGATCTCGGAGAGATGAACAACACCTTGATCATCTATATCGGCGGTGACAACGGCGCGAGCGCCGAAGGCATGATCAACGGTACGCCCAACGAGTTCACGACCTTCAATGGTGTCACGGTGCCGGTAAAGGCTCAGTACCTCTGGTACCCATTCTGGGGCTCGGACAAGACTTTCCCGCATTTTGCTGCGCCGTGGGCCTGGGCGATGGACACTCCATTCAAGTGGGTCAAGCAAGTGTCGTCGCATTTTGGTGGGACCGCCCAAGGCATCGTCATGTCCTGGCCTGGCCATATCAACGATGCCGGAGCTATCCGTCGCCAATTCCATCATGTCATCGACATCGCTCCAACCATCCTCGAAGCGACCGGCATTTCGCAACCTGAGACGATCGACGGTTTCAAACAGAGCCCTATGGAAGGGGTGAGTATGGCGTACACATGGGACAGCGCTAACGCCGACGCCAAGACGACGCACACGACTCAATATTTCGAGATGCTCGGGAATCGCGCCATCTATCACGATGGATGGGTTGCGGCCACGACACCGATGACGCTTCCATGGAAGCTAAGCAGCGCGCCTCCACCGGATGTGATCACGGGATACAAGTGGGAGCTTTATAACGTCCAGGAAGACCCTACCCAGTTTAATGATCTGGCCGCCGAGATGCCGGACAAAGTCAAGGAACTGCAAGCTATCTTCGATGTCGAGGCGAAGAAGTACAACGTGCTGCCGCTCGATAACACGACGCTCGCGCGTTGGAATACGCCGCGTCCAAGCCTGACTGCAGGGCAGACGGTATTCACCTATTCGGGCGGACTGACCGGTGTGCCGGCAAGCGCTGCGCCGAGCATCCTCAACAAGTCCTATACCATCACCGCCGAGATCGAGATTCCCGAGGGCGGCGCTGAAGGCATGATCGTCACCGAAGGCGGACGTTTCGGCGGCTACGGGCTGTTTCTGAGCAAGGGTGTGGCGGGCTTTCGGCGGGGCAAGCCTGTGTTCCTCTATAACCTTCTCAACCTGAAGCGCACGATCTGGTCGGGACCGGAGTTGAGCGCGGGCAAGCACACCATCGTTTTCGACTTCAAGCCCGATGGGCCGGGATTGGGAACGGGCGGCACGGGCGTACTTTCAGTTGACGGCAAGGAAGTAGACCGAAAACCCATTGAACACGGCACGCCTGTCGGGTTCTCGGAGGACGAGACCTTCGACGTCGGCCAGGACACCCGCACCGGTGTCGCGATGCTCGAGTATCGCTACGATCCTCCGTTCAAGTTCACGGGCAAGATCAACAAGCTGACGTTCAAGCTCGGACCAGTGCTGAAGGATCCGGCGCAAGCCAAGGCAGAGCTCGGACCAATGCCGGCGCCGGAGCCGGATTCCATTGGCGAGGCGAAGCCTCAAAAACCATCCGCGAACGTTGGAAAGAAATGAAGGGCGCATTGGCGTTCACTGCCGTCAGCGAAGCTGCAACGGGATTGGCACTGCTGATCGCCCCGTCGCTGGTGGACCAGTTGTTGCTGGACGAGCAGCTTTCCGGTGTCGCTGCGCTGATTGCCTTGGGGATAGCCTGCTGGCCAAGGTGGCCGCCACGCGCGGGCATGTTGATCTACAGCGGAGCCGTCGCCCCTATATTTGGCTTACCTCGGTTTCGCAGGCGGATTGAACGGCGTCCTTCTGTGGCTGGCAGTCATCCTTCATCTCATATTGACCGCTCTCTTGATGCGTGGCCCGCAAAGCCGCGACTTATAGCGTTTTCGAGCGAAGTAAAATCCGGTTCGCGTGAAGAAAGCGCATCAAATCAACTGCGTATCTCACGAGCGCACGCGGACATAGCTGCCCGGTGCATCCTCGATCGGTGGTAGCGCGCCGGCCCCGACCTCGCGCGCCGCGATCTCCTTGCCGTCGATATTTCGCAGCCATGCGAGCCAGTCCGGCCACCACGAGCCCTTATGTTCCTCCGCACCCTTCAGCCACTGGGCGAGAGTCTTGTTGCGGAGCTTGTCGTTGGTCCAATACTGGTATTTGCCGCGCGCGGGTGGATTGATCACACCTGCGATGTGGCCCGATCCCGACAGCACGAAGCGTACCGGACCGCCAAAAAAGCGCGAGCCGTACAACACCGATTCCGCCGGCGCGATGTGATCGTCGCGGGTCGCGAGATTGTAGACGGGCACCTTGACCTTCGAAAGGTCGAGCAAGGTATTGTCGAGCACCATCGAGCCGGTGGAAAGGCGATTCTCAAGATAACAGTTTCGCAGATAAAAGGAGTGGTTGGCCGCCGGCATCCGCGTGGCATCTGAATTCCAGTGCAGAAGATCGAAGGCGGGTGGTGCCTTGCCCTTGAGATAGTTGCTGACGACGTAGGACCAGATCAGGTCGTTGGAGCGCAGCATGTTGAAGGTCATCGCCATCTTGCTGCCTTCCAGCACGCCGGACCGCTTCATGTCGCGTTCGAGCGCGGAGATCTGATCCTCGTCAGCGAATATCAGCAGATCGCCGGCATGGGTGAAGTCCACCTGAGCGGCGAAGAAGGTCACCGACCTCACGCGCGGCCGCCGCTTATTCGCAAGCCATGCCAGCGTAGCGGCAAGCAGAGTGCCGCCGACGCAGTAGCCGGCGGTATGCACCTTTGTCTCTCCGGTGGCCTTTTCGATGGCATCCATCGCGGCGAGCGGACCTTCCTTCATGTAGTCCTCGAAGGTCTTTTCCCCGAGCCGTCCGTCCGGATTAACCCAGGATATCACGAACACGGTGATGCCCTGGTCCACACACCACTTGATGTATGATTTCTCCGGCTTGAGATCGAGGATGTAGAACTTGTTGATCCATGGCGGCACGATCAGCAGCGGCGTCCGCAGCACGTTTTCGGTGCTCGGCGAATACTGGATCAGTTGCATCAGTTCGTTCTGATAGATCACTTTGCCCGGCGTCGTCGCCAGGTTGACGCCAACCGCGAGCCCGGCGGAATCTGATTGGCGGATGCGCAGCGCGCCTCTACCGGCCTCGATGTCTTCCGCCAGCATCTTCATGCCGCGCGCCAGATTGTCGGCGTTGGAGGCGAAGGTTTCGCGGAGCACCTCGGGGTTGGTCATCACGAAATTGGATGGCGCGACGGCGTTGGTGAACTGCGTGACGTAGAATTCCGCCTTCTTGCGGGTATGCGGATCGAGATCTTGGGCGTCGCGAACCAGTTCGTTCGTCCATTTCGTCGTCAACAGATACGCCTGCATCAGGAAATCGAAGATCAGGTTCGACCGCCATTCCGGATCAGCGAAGCGTTTGTCGCGCGGTTCCGGCTCGATGGCTGGCCTGACCTCTTCGCCGGCCAGGCGGCGCGCGGCATAACCCCAAAGCTCCATATAGGATGCGCCGAGCTTTGCCTGTAATTCGACGGCCCGGGTCTGGTCCGACAGCCAGTATTCACAGACCGTGCTGACGGTCTTGATCAACTCGGCGAACTCGGTCGGCGAGTTGTCGGGGGTCTGGTCGTGCTCACGAGCCTTAAGATAAGCGGCCAGCGCCCTGCCACCGTTTTGCATGGCATTCGCAAGATTCATCGCGAAGGTGTCGGAGTCGAACCCCGTCTTCGGCTTGGTATCGGTGGATACCTCGCTCATGGACGCGTCTGAGGGCTTGTTCATCATTCCGTCACGCAGGTTGCCAATGGCGGGCATTGGATCATGACATAGTCTTGGGGACTTGTTGCCTGATTCGATGTGGTGCCGTGCGACAACACTTCTTGATCCCGCCATACATGGGCCGTGATGACTCGATTGAAATGGCCGCACCTTCTTGGATTTCGAAGTTTTAATATTTTCGGAAGCATAATGGTCTCGCCTACGATTAGGTTTGATAAAACAAACATTTACCGGCGCAAGCTTGGGCGGGACGATGTGAGCAGCGTGACGGTAGCATCACAACGACGGACGAGCAGACGTGCGGGACCCGTGATCGCCTGCACCGCCGCATTGGCGTTGATGTCGCAGGCGCTCGGAGGCTGCACATCGATTGCCGATCTACCTTTCGAGGCTCCGTCGGGTGCGGCGGAACGGTCCCACGACGTATCATCCTATCCTGCGGTGCATGACCTTCCCGCCCCAAGAGATCATGCGGCGATGGATCGTGCCGAGCAGGCGCGGGTCGAAAAGGAACTGATCGACGCGCGCGACCACCAGGCTCACGCCTCACAGGACCACGGCTCGGAACCCAGATAACTTCGCTCGAAAACGCTATAAAACACGCGAAGTGATGGCAGAGCAGGGTGTCCGTGTTAAAAGAGATGATTCAAGCAGAAGGCTGCGCCTGAAACGTCAGACCTCGACGTCGACGAGCTAACGCTTGAATATGCCAAGCTTTTGAATACACACGTTTTCTGCTGAAGCTTCGTCGACTTCATCGAGGCAATGGGCGATCGCCTCGTCAATCCGGCCTGGAGCCAGGACTTATGGAAGAGTTTTATCGCATCCGCCGTCTGCCGCCTTACGTGTTCGAACAGATCAATCGCGCCAAGGCGGCTGCACGGAACGCCGGAGCCGATATCATCGACCTCGGTATGGGCAACCCGGACTTGCCGACGCCGCGCCACGTCATCGAAAAACTCAAGGAAACCCTCGGCAAACCCAAGACCGACCGCTATTCAGCTTCGCGCGGCATCACCGGCCTGCGGAAGGCTCAGGCGGGTTACTATGCCCGCCGCTTCGGCGTGAAGCTCAATCCCGATACGCAGATCGTGGCGACGCTCGGCTCCAAGGAAGGTTTTGCGAACGTCGCTCAGGCAATCACCGCGCCGGGCGACGTGGTGCTCTGTCCAAACCCCAGCTACCCGATTCATGCATTCGGCTTTTTGATGGCTGGCGGCGTGATCCGCTCCGTGCCGTCGTCGCCGACGCCGGATTTTTTCGCCGCCTGCGAGCGCGCGATCATCCATTCCATTCCGAAACCGATCGGGCTGATCGTCTGCTACCCGTCGAACCCGACGGCACAGGTGGCGAGTCTCGATTTCTACAAGGATCTCGTCGCGTTCGCGAAGAAGCACGAGATCTTCATTCTGTCCGATCTCGCTTATTCCGAAGTCTATTTCGACGATAACCCGCCGCCTTCGGTGCTACAGGTGCCCGGCGCTTTCGACGTCACCGTGGAGTTCACCTCGATGTCGAAGACGTTTTCGATGGCCGGCTGGCGCATCGGTTTCGCGGTCGGCAACGAACGCATCATCGCGGCGCTGGCGCGTGTCAAATCCTACCTCGATTACGGGGCTTTCACGCCCGTGCAGGTGGCGGCCACGGCGGCGCTGAACGGCCCCGACACCTGCATCCGGGAGATGCGCGAGATCTATCGCAAGCGCCGTGATATACTGGTTGAATCGTTCGGCCGTGCCGGATGGGTGATTCCGCCACCTCAGGCCTCCATGTTCGCATGGGCGCCGCTGCCCGAACGTTTTCGTGATCTCGGGAGCATGCAGTTCTCGACCCTGATGGTTGAGAAATCGGGCGTCGTGGTTTCGCCCGGTGTCGGTTTCGGCGAGCACGGCGAAGGTTATGTCCGCATCGCCATGGTGGAAAACGAGCAGAGAATTCGCCAGGCCGCACGGGGCGTTCGCCACTTCCTTGAAAGCGGCATTGAAACGTTGCACAACGTGGTTCCTCTCGCCAACCGGCGGTAGGCGCCAGTCCGGAGAACGGCTTTCCGGTCTTTCGCTCGGATCGTGCCCTGCACGCCGGTTTTCCAGCAGGTTTGTTATGGTCGCACCACTGAAAGTGGGCATCGCGGGGCTCGGAACTGTCGGGTCCGCCGTCGTCCGACTGAT
Organism: Nitrobacter vulgaris; assembly: GCF_031453995.1. Taxonomy (NCBI): domain Bacteria; kingdom Pseudomonadati; phylum Pseudomonadota; class Alphaproteobacteria; order Hyphomicrobiales; family Nitrobacteraceae; genus Nitrobacter; species Nitrobacter vulgaris. The sequence goes on from NZ_JAVDPZ010000002.1 coordinate 152,200, forward strand.
AGAACAGCAAAGCCGCGCGCTGTCAGCACGCTGCGGACGCGGCGTTCGCGTCGTCGCTGTTGCAGCGCGCTCGAAAACCAAGAAACGCGACGTCGACCTTACCGACATAGCATGGGCTAAGGACGCGCTGGCGCTGGCGAACGATCCCGGCATTGACTGCTTCGTTGAGCTGATGGGCGGTTCAGGCGATCCGGCGCACTCGGCGATCGAGGCGGCCCTGAAATCCGGCAAGTCGGTGGTGACGGCCAACAAGGCGCTGATCGCCAAGCACGGTCTGCGGCTCGCCGCTCTCGCCGAACAACACCACGGCGCGTTGAACTACGAAGCCGCGGTCGGCGCCGCCATTCCCGTCATCAAGACGCTGCGCGAAGGGCTTGCGGGAACCACGATCAATCGCGTCTACGGCATTCTCAATGGCACCTGTAACTACATCCTGACGCGGATGGAGAAGGAAGGCCTGTCGTTCGCCGAATGCCTGAAGGACGCCCAGCGTCTCGGCTATGCCGAAGCCGATCCGTCGTTCGATGTGGACGGGCACGACACCGCGCAAAAGCTGTCGATCCTGGCGAGCCTGGCTTTCGGCACGCGTGTTGCGCAGAGCGCGGTCTATGTCGAAGGCATTTCCTCGATCGCGCCGGAGGATCTTCGCGCCGCTGAGGAACTTGGCTACCGGGTCAAGCTGCTGGGGGTCGCGGTGCGAACCTCAAAAGGCATCGAGCAGCGGGTGCATCCGACCATGGTGCCGAAGACGTCGTCTATCGCACAGGTCATGGGCGTCACCAACGCGGTGACCATCGATGGCGACGGCATCCCTCCGATCACGCTTGTCGGTCCGGGTGCCGGCGGAGCCGCGACTGCGTCCGCCGTGGTGGCAGATATCGCCGATGTCGCGTCCGGCATTCGGGCTTTGCCGTTCGGCCGTCCCACGGCGAAGCTGCGCGCGACCGAGAAGGCACCGATGGAGCGCCACGAGGGCGGTTATTACATCAGGCTGATGGCACGCGATTTCGCCGGCACCGCTGCGACCATCGCCACGCGGCTGGCCGAGCAGAAGATTTCAATCGAATCGATCGTCCAGCGTCATCCCAACGGCAAGCTGGATGACGAGGAATCCGACACGCCGACTTCGCCGGTTCCGGTGCTCCTGATCACCTATGCAACCCACGAGGATGCGGTGCATCGCGCGCTCCATGCGGTGCGGGCTGACAAGGTCATCACGGGCCGCCCGCAGGTCATACGAATCGAGAAGAATTGAACGAGGATTTTCGTGCCGACGCAGGGGCCTCCACGCTGCCCGAGGGAGTTGAGACGATGCCGACACAGAATTCCGTCCCGCCGGAGCAGGTGCGCGAGCGCCTCCTGACGCTCGAGATCGCGCGCGTGACGGAGCGGGCGGCGGTGTCGGCGGCGCGGCTGCGCGGGCGCGGCATGGAAAAGGCGTCCGATCAGGCTGCGGTCGATGCGATGCGACGCGAACTCAACAAATTGCCGATCAACGGCACGGTCGTGATCGGCGAGGGCGAGATCGACGAGGCGCCGATGCTGTTCATCGGTGAGAAAGTCGGCAACACACGCGGCCCCCAGGTCGATATCGCCGTCGATCCGCTCGAGGGGACTGTGCTGTGCGCCAAGAACATGCCGGGCGCAATCGCCACCATCGCGATGGCCGAAAGCGGCACGCTGCTTCACGCACCGGACTGCTACATGGACAAGATCGCGATCGGTCCCGGCTATCCGAAGGGCACGGTGGATCTCGACGCGCCGGTCGAAGAAAACATCATCAATCTGGCCAAGGCCAAGGGCGTCAAGCCGACTGACATCACTGCCATCCTGCTTGACCGGCCGCGCCATGCGGCGAAGATCGCCGCGCTTCGCAAACTCGGCGCCGCGGTGAGCCTTATCAGCGACGGGGACGTCACCGGCGTCATTCACACCGCGGAGCCGCGAACGGGAATCGACATTTATCTCGGTAGCGGCGGCGCGCCGGAAGGCGTGCTTTCGGCAGCGGCGCTCCGCTGCATCGGCGGCCAGATGCAGACCCGTCTCATTATCGACAGCGAGGTGCTCCGCGAGCGTACCCTGAAAATGGGGATCAAGGATCCGAGAAAGAAATACGAGATCGAGGATATGGTGAAAGGCGATTGCCTGTTTGCCGCTACAGGCGTGACGACGGGCTCGCTGCTGTCGGGTGTCCGGTTCCGCAAGAACAGGATCGAGACCGAAACGGTGGTGATGCGGTCCGCGACCGAGACCATGCGTCGCATCAAGGCCGAACATCGCAAGATAGATAAGTTCGACCTGGATTGAACCAGACCCCAAGGCCCGCGATAAGGCCGGCGACGTTGTTGGCTTTATACGGATATCGCAAGGCACGGACGACAACATGACCTTGCCAGCCTCCGCGTTGCCGATCGAAGCGCCTGATGCCTTTCTCGGTGTGTCGCATTCGGCGACCGGCCGTCTGTGGCGTGACCGCCTCGATCCGCGCGGCACGGCGCGCGCACTGGCGATCACTCAGCGCCATCGGCTACCGGAAATGCTGGCGCGGGTGATCGCCGGACGTGGCGTCGAAATCGATGCCGTTGAGGATTTTCTCGATCCCACCATCCGCCGGCTGATGCCCGATCCATTCACCGTGACGCAAATGGAGGCGGCCGCCAAGCGGCTCGCAGATGCCGCGATGCGCGGCGAGAAGGTTGCGATCTTCGGCGATTACGACGTCGACGGCGCGACCTCTGCGGCGCTTCTCGCCTGGCATCTGCGACATTGCGGCCTCGATCCGCTGATCCATATCCCGGACCGCATTTTCGAAGGCTATGGTCCGAACGTCGATGCGATCGACACGCTCGCGGGCAGGGGCGCGACGTTGCTGGTGACCGTGGACTGCGGCACCACGAGCATCGAGCCGCTGGCGGTCGCAAGACAGCGGGGCATGTCGGTCGTCGTAATCGACCATCACCAATGTGGCGACGACCTGCCCGAGGTCGAGGCGCTGGTGAATCCGAACCGGCCGGACGATCTTTCCGGGCTCGGACATCTCGCCGCCGTCGGTCTCGTATTGGTGACGCTGGTCGCGTTGAACCGCGAGCTGCGCCAGCGCGGCTTCTGGGGTGACGAGCGGCCGGAGCCGGATCTCCTGAACATGCTGCATCATGTCGCGCTCGGCACGGTCGCCGACGTCGCGCCGCTGACCGGCCTTAACCGTGCCTTCGTCGCGAAGGGGTTGATCGCGCTGCGCCGCCGCGATCATGTCGGCCATACCGCGCTGATGGACGTGGCGCGGCTGAACGGTCCGCCGGAAGCCTGGCATCTCGGTTTCATGCTGGGACCGCGCATCAATGCCGGAGGCCGCATCGGACGCGCCGATCTCGGCGTGCGGCTGCTGCTGGAAGGCGATGTCTCGGAAGCTGCGCGGATCGCCGCCGAACTCGATCGCCTCAATACCGAGCGCCGCGTGATCGAGCAGGCGGCCGAAGCGCAGGCCGAAGCCGAGGCGCTGGCCTCGCTTGGTCTCGAGGACAAAGGATCTGTCATCGTCACGGCGTCCGAGGGCTGGCATCCGGGCGTGGTCGGTCTCGTCGCGTCGCGGCTCAAGGACAAATTCTCGCGGCCCGCTTTCGTTGTCGCGCTGGAGCCCGGCGGCATCGGGACCGGATCGGGCCGTTCCATCGGCGGCGTCGATCTCGGCAGGGCGGTACGGGGGGCCGTGGCAGACGGCGTTCTGCTCAAGGGCGGCGGCCACGCCATGGCGGCCGGCGTCACGCTGCGGAAAGAACGGCTCGCGGAATTCCGCGCCTACATGGAAACAGCGCTGGCCGCCGATGTCGCGCGGTCGCGCCATGTCCGCGAGCTTTTCATTGATGGCGCGGTCAGCGCGCGGGCGGCGACGCCCGAGTTCGTGGCGACGCTCAATCGCGCGGGACCGTTCGGCGCGGGCAACCCCGAGCCGGTGGTGGCGTTGCCGTCGCACCAGTTGATCCATGCCGACGAGGTCGGGCAGGCGCATCTTCGGTTGCGATTCAAATCCGGAGACGGGGCTATCGTGAACGGCATCGCGTTTCGCGCGGTCGGCCAGCCGCTCGGCAACGCGCTGGCGCAAATGCGGGGGCAGCCGTTGCATGTCGCGGGATCGCTGGCAGTGGACCGCTGGCAGGGCGCGGAGCGTGTGCAGTTGCGCGTGGTGGATGTGGCGACGCCCGATCCCGGGCCAGCGGTTATTCGCTGATCGATTGTTGCGCTGACCGCAATCGTTGGAAGGCAAGGTGCCAGGTTATTGTGCGCGCAGTCGTCCAAGCACCTCGAGTCCGGCATAGCCGTCGGTCGGCAATCCGACGCGGGTCTGAAAATCCTTCACTGCCTTCATGGTGTCGTTGCCGACGCGGCCGTCGGTGCCGCCGGTATCGAATCCGGCTTTGGTCAGGCGCGTCTGCACTTCCTGCACTTCCGCGAGCGTGAGCGCACGTTCCGAACCGGGGAATGGATGAAGGAAAGGCGACGCCCCGAGAATGCGATCGCCGAGATGGCAAATTGCCAATGCATAGTTCATCGACGGATTATAGCTGCGAACCGCGTAGAAATTCGGCCCAAGCAGGAACACCGGGCCGCCCGGTTCCGGGATCCAGAGTTTGGCCGATGCATTCGGCTGCGGAAACGCCTTGCCGTCGGCGCGTTGCACGCCGGCCGCCGCCCACGCGGCATAACTGCGGCTGCCGCTCGCGCCGCCGGGTGCGCGCACCTCATAACCCCAATGTTCGCCGCGATGATATTTCCCACGGTTGACCAGATAGCGCGCGGTCGAGCCCAGCGCGTCGTCGGGTTTTCCAAATGGCGAGACCCGGCCGTCGTGATCGTAGTCCATGCCGACGTTGAGCCAGACCTCGGGCATCCATTGGGTGTGTCCCATCGCGCCGGCCCATGAGCCGCGCATCTCTTCGGGCGTGCTCCAACCCTTGTTCACGATGCGCAATGCATTGATCAGTTCGGTTTCCCAATAGCTGCGCCGTCGTGGTTCATTCCAGGCGAGCGCTGCCAGTGAAGGAAACACCGGGCGCATGTGGTTCTTCTGAACCAGCGGATCGCCGAACGCGGATTCAACCCCCCACAGTGCCAGCAGTGTGCCGCGCTCGACGCCGAAATCGTGTTCGATCCGCGCGAACAGTGCCTCGTTCTTCCGAAGCGCCTCCTTGCCCGCGGTGATCCGCCAGTCCGAGACGCGACGGTTGATGTATTGCCAGGTCTTTTCGTGGAACTCCGGCTGGTTGCGCATCTGCTTGAACACGCTCATGTCCGGCTCGATCCGGCCCATGCAGCGGCTCCAAGTCGCGTCTGAGATGCCCTTTGCCAGCGCGCGGGCGCGAAAGCCGTCGCGCCATGGCTCGAAGCCCTGAGGCGGGGCGGCAAGAGCGGGGAAGGGCGCAAGCGCTGCCAACGCTCCAAGGCATTGCAGCGCGCTGCGCCGGCTGAGCCGGATGTGAGAATCGAGGATTGTCATGCAACGAGCATAACGGAGGGAAGCACCCCGCAGCAAAGCCTCATTGCGTTGCGGGAACCTCGACTCCTCGGACAGCCTTCGGGATCAGTGCTTGTTAGGTTGTCAGTCCTTGGCGCGCTCGACGTAAGAGCCGTCCTCGGTCATGACCACGATCCGCGTGCCGACGCCGACATGGGGCGGCACGCCGGTGCGGACGCCGTTCGACAGCACCGCGGGCTTGTAGGATGAGGAGGCGGTCTGCCCCTTGGTGACCGGCTCGGTGTCGACCACTTCGAGCGTCACCCGCTGCGGTAGCGTGATCGCCACCGGCACCATGTCGTGCAGGGACAGTTTCACCACCATGTTTTCCTGCAGGTAGGGCGCGGCGTTGCCCACGACCTCCTTAGGCACCTGAACCTGATCGTAGGTCTCCGCATTCATGAAGTGGAAGCCGTCGGCGTCTTCATAGAGGAACGTGAAGTTGTGATCCTCGATGGTGGCGCGTTCGACCTGGTCTGTGGTCTTGTAGCGCTCGGAAATTTTCACGCCGTCGCTGATCCGCCGCATCTCGATTTGGCTGACCGGGGTTCCCTTGCCGGGGTGGATGTTCTCCGCGGTGAGGACCACGTAGAGCTTGCCGTCTTGCTCGATGACGTTGCCCTTGCGAATAGAACTGGCGATAACTCTCACGGCTGGATTTCCTAAGGTTTGGCTCGAGACCGGTCCGGACGGGGGCGTCCTGCGGCCGTTGAGGCGGCTTCGGGCCGCAACATACTGATTTGGTTCGCTCGCGCCAGTGGGTTGCGGCTAATTCCGGTCGATTGCTGAGGATGGATGAATCGGATTTCACCCTGGTGGGACCGGGCAAGGCACGCGGACCGGAGGCCGTTTCTGGAAGCGCGCAGGACCGTGACGAAGGCGCTGCGGGCCTGGTTCGACACGCAGGGGTTCGTCGAGGTCGAAACCGGCGTTTTGCAGGTGTCGCCGGGCAACGAAACCCACCTTCACGCGCTCAGCACCACGCTGATGATACCGGGCGGCGACCAAGTCGCGCGCCACTTGCGCACTTCCCCGGAATTCGCCTGCAAAAAGCTGCTGGCGGCCGGTGAACAGAAGATCGTGGAGTTCGCGCGGGCGTTTCGGGATCGCGAGCATGGCGTGCTGCATCTACCCGAATTCACCATGCTGGAGTGGTATCGCGCTGGCAGTTCCTATGACGTCGTCATAGCCGACTGTATCGCCGTGATCGCCATTGCGGCGCAAGCGACCGGGATTCCGAGATTTTCATTTCGCGGCCGGCAGGCCGATCCGTTCGTCGAGCCGGAGCGGTTGACGGTCGCTGCCGCGTTCGACCGTTTCGCGGGGATCGACCTCCTGAGTACCGTCGTCGGCCGCGAGGGTGACCGCCCGGCCCTGGCCGCGGCGGCGCAGGGGAAGGTGCGGATCACGGACGACGATAATTGGTCGGATATCTTCAGCAAGGTGCTCGTCGAGCATGTCGAGCCCCATCTCGGGCAGGGCCGGTTGACGGTGCTATTCGAATATCCCGCGCCGGAAGCCGCGCTCGCGCGCGTCAGTCCGTCCGACAACCGTGTCGCCGAGCGTTTCGAGATCTATGCCTGCGGCGTTGAGCTTGCGAACGGCTTTGGCGAATTGACCGACGCCGCAGAACAGCGCATCCGTTTCGTGCAAGCGATGAACGACAAGCAACGCCGCTACGGCGAGCGCTATCCGCTGGATGAGGATTTTCTTGCGGCCGTGGCCCGAATGCCGGAAGCGGGCGGAGTGGCGCTGGGCTTGGATCGGCTGGTGATGCTGGCGAGCGGAGCGTCGAGAATCGATCAGGTAGTATGGGCGCCGCCCGCGGAGGATGCATGAGCGTCAAGACCGACAGGAGCGTCGTTTCGACATTACGGCGGCCGGAAGACCTGATCGCCCATGGCCTCGCGCCCGCATCAGGGCTGGCCGATCTCGAGAAGGTTGCCGCGCGCTATGCGATCGCGATCACGCCGCACGTCGCCGCCCTGATCGATCCGACCGATCCCGATGATCCGATCGCGCGGCAATATCTCCCAAGCGCCAATGAATTGGCTGCACAACCGGGCGAACGCGCCGACCCGATCGGCGATCACGCCCATTCCCCGGTGGACGGCATCGTTCATCGTTATCCCGACCGGGTGCTGCTCAAGCTCGTTCACGTCTGCGCTGTCTACTGCCGGTTCTGCTTCCGTCGCGAGATGGTGGGACCTGCCAAGGAAACGGCGCTATCGAAATCCGCAACCGCGGGCGCGCTCGATTACATCCGGTCGCATCCGGCAGTCTGGGAAGTGATCCTGACCGGCGGCGATCCGCTGATGCTGTCGCCGCGGCGGCTGGCCGAAATCATGGGCGAACTTGCCGCAATCGATCACGTCAGGGTCGTCCGCGTCCATACGCGCGTGCCGGTGGCCGATCCCGCTCGGGTCACTGACGAGATGGCGGCGGCCCTGCGGATGGACGGCGCCACGACATGGCTGGCGCTGCACGCCAATCACCCGCGCGAACTGACCGCGGCGGCGCGGTCGGCCTGCGCGCGGATTGTCGACGCTGGCATTCCCATGGTCAGCCAGTCGGTGCTGCTGCGCGGCGTCAACGATGACGCAGCAACGCTGGAGACGCTGATGCGCGCCTTCGTCGAATGCCGCATCAAGCCATACTATCTGCATCACGGGGATCTCGCGCCGGGCACCGCACATCTGCGAACCACCCTGGAAAAAGGCCAGGTTTTAATGCGTGCGCTACGTGGTCGCGTGTCCGGCTTGTGTCAGCCGGATTATGTTCTCGATATTCCCGGCGGGCACGGAAAGGTGCCTGTGGGACCGGATTATCTATCGCGCTCAGATTTAATATCCGGGGAAGGTGAACATGGTCCAAAATTGCGTTATCGTATTACCGACTATTGTGGCGGCGTTCACCTTTATCCGCCGGTATTGTAGAGGTTCGTTTGTCCGGCTGGCTTAGTCACAGATCAATCGCGGAACGTTTGCGCGTTCTCAACCGTTCTTGACAGGCCGATCTCGGACGTTGGAGGCAGCGAAATGAACAAGATCATCGCGTTGGCGGCTTTTGGGGTCTTGGTCGGTGCGCCCGCGGCGCTTGGGCAGTATCAAGCGAGGGACGGGTCGTCACCAGGTTCAAGCGTTGACAAGTCCTCGCGTTACGACGCGCCGATCGGTCATCGCCAGCCGCGCCCGAGCGACTTGCCGCCGGAGAGGGCGGACACGGAGAACCCGACACCGGTCGATCCGGCGGATGCTGCCCTCAAACGCAAGATTAAAAGCATCTGCCGCGGCTGCTGATGCAGCTGGGTTGAATTTCGTAACGTAATCAGGTTTGCGGATTGGCGCCTTCATCTGACGTCTGTCAGAAGGCAAAACGCTCTAACACGCATTTCTCATGGCGAGCGCCATTCCAATCAACGTGGTACCGCCGAATATCATATTGAGGCCGACCAGCAACCCGATGGCCCAGGCCGCCGATCCCGGGAGGCCGACGATGATAATGCCAGCTATGATGAGGTCCATCACTCCCGCGGTCAGCAGCCAGCCCCACCGCTGCGAGAGTTCGCGGCGATGTTCAAGAGCGTACATGATCGTGACGGCACCCTCGGCGAGGAAGTAGGCGCCGAGCAAGATTGTCAGCGTCAACATACCCTGTACGGGCTGCACCACCAGCAGGATGCCGACGAGAATCGACAGCGCAGCCGAGAGCAACGACCACCAAAAGCCCGGCATCCCCCGTGCCCAGAAGGTAGCGACAAGTCCGACGACGCCGCCAACGAGAAACAGCCAACCGAGAAAGATCGTGATGGCGAGGCTCGCCATGGGTGGCACGACGATGACAGCCAACCCCAGAAGCACGAGCAGGATGCCTTCGAAAAGGAAGGCCTTCCAATGCTCGCGGACTTCCGTGCTCACTTTCAACTGAAGGCGTTCGAAATCTTGGGAAGGGGTCGTCATTGGCTGGGCTCCATGAAACGGAAACGCGCATCCCTCGGGGCACCAGCTTAACGCGCGACGGCTCCAAAAGCAGCAAAAAATGCCGACTGCTGCGCGGTTCAAAAGTTCGCGTCATCTCACGACGCGTTGATCAATGCGACCTTTGGAATGGCTCCAGGAAGCAATGGTCGGACTTGCCGGAGATCGCGGCTCGTCCCCGCCACTGGAAAGGGATACCCGAGAACGCAGATGCCAACTTCATCACCAGCAGCCGGAATTCCGACCGGCACGGTGCCATGGTCAAACCAGCCTGCTTTACGGGGCAGGCAATCCGTACCAAGACGTCGCCGTTCAGACCTGCACACCCTCTCCGTTACAGGGCGCACTGTTCCAATTGCTCCACTGAACGTTGGCAAGACTGCGAAAATCTGTCGTCAGCGGACGCCGTGTAAGTTTCTCGTAAGCGCCGATGACCTTCTCTGAGACGGTGAGCTTGCGCCGTAGGTTGGCCGCTATCCGCAGCGTCTCGACGCGCACTCGCGGATCCGCGGTTTCACCAAAGCGGAAACGGCGAACCTCAATGTCACGCAGAGCTTCGCGATGCTTTTTCAATTGAGCGCGGTGCCATGCGATGGTGCTATCGCTATCAGCCATCAAAAAATCCTCACTCTGCGCGGCTGCATTTAGCCGCAATAAAGAACGAGAGCCGAACCCATCCTCCGCTGATTTCGATTCGTCAGCGGAGGAAGGAATTGAGACTGAGAAAGCGTCGACGGATTCTGGTTAATCAAAGGTTAACGAGCATTCACGGCGCTGGGTGAGGCACAGCAACACGCGGGTGATCCTCGATTCCAACGTTCGCAAGAAGGCTTACTGAAGGGGAAAAGGAATGTTTAGAAGCGACCCGCCAACCGTGATTGTTTTATTGACCGGCAGCGGATTGCACGTAATAGCAGGGCCGTGGAAATTGTAGCTTTGCGTTCGTTCTGATCACCGTTTCAATTGATGCGATGAATTATTGACTATGACAATTACGGGTCTCGATAGAGAAGTTCTGCTCACGCTCAACGCATTCGGTGGAGGAAGCAACAACCTCTGGGACCTCGCGAACAATTCGCTTTTCAGGGGATTTCCGGTGTTCTTTTCTCTTGTCGCCCTGTGGTTTTCCGGTGATCAGCCGGAGCGTCACGGTCGTATGCTAGCCGGGCTGCTGGCGGTCTGTTTGGCGACAATGCTTTCTGTTTGGTCACAGTTTCACACCGCGGTTCACATACGTCCAATTCTGGACTTGGCAATTCCTCTGGATACTGTCATTCCGCGAACACCATGGGACCGAACGAATTCGTTTCCGAGCGACACAGCGACCTTGTTTTTTAGTCTCGCTGCTGTGGTTTTTGTAGAAAAGCGGTGGGTCGGGCTATTCTGCTTTGTTTGGGTCGCGGCGATAGTCGCGATTCCCCGGATCATTGTCGGGCTCCACTATCCAAGCGACATTCTTGGGGCGTTTATTCTTGGACCGGTGACCGTTTTCCTTTTTGCCACGCTTCCATACCCAAAGGGCCTGTTTGAACGCGCGCTCACGTGGTTCGAAGGCCGTCTGTATATTGTTCACGCACTCTTATTCATTTTTTTGGCCGAAGCGTTCGACCTGTTCCCGAGCTTGCAAGCCCTCGGAAAGGTGTTTGCGCGAATGCTTCACTCCTAGAGCCCTTCCGCTTCCGGCGGCATCAGCTTCCGGCGGCATCAGAAGCGGAATTCTATTTTTTTGACGCGTTTTCCTCACGCGAACCGGTATCCACTTCGCTCGAAAACGCTATAGAGTTTTTGCTTGGGCAAAACTTTAGGCCGGCTCCAGCCGTGCAGGAGCCGTCAGTTCACGACATCATGGCTGCGCTTGGTGACACTGGCCTAAGCGAGCCGCTACACACGGGAAGCCAACGGAACAACACAGCGACAGGTGCGCCGTTGCCCTGATTTCCCGTATGTCACAGCCCGGCGCCAAACTCCGCCCCGTCTGTTTTATTTCGAGTGCGACTTCCGCGAACTGTGTTTCGTCTCCGGAGCAGACGCAGAAGCAGCGTGCTCCGAAAGTTGATCGAGACGTGTGTTCAGCTTTCCTACGTCCGCTTGAAGAGCGTCTACGGTCGTCTTGATGGACTCAGGATTTTCCGTCTCGGCAACCTTCCTCTTGAGAGTGTCGAAATCCGACGCAGAGAAAGCGCCCAACTTAGTTTGTACGGCCGCGATCTGAGACTCCAGGCCCTTGATCCTAGCATCGAGCTGAGCATCAGATGTTGGCGGAGCCTTCATCTTGGCTTCTAGGAGGAGCAAGCGTTGTTCAAGTCCGGCGGTTGCATCGGCGTGCGGCGCAGCCTGGTGTGCAGGGGCGGGTGCCGCCTTCGCTTCGCTCGTAAGCCGGCCGGTACTGCTCCATACCAAGGCCATGCTGCCGAAAAACATCACGCAGATAACGGCTATGCCCCCGATCAACTGATTGGAGCGGTCGTGTTCATTCATCACGTTGCCTCCTTGCGTTGCTAACGTTGCATTGCTTACGTTGCGTTGTCTCCCTTCGAGCCAGTTACCAAGTATGACTGAGCTGCGACATTTTGTACAGGGGCGCACGCATCCATTGGCGGCGTCTGCGGAGGTCTGTCTGCTCATCGCAGCATTTTCGAAAAGACCAGAAAGAGCGACGGTGTTCCATCCAGGAACTTCGCCCTCGGACGCAGTGCAAGCTACCGTCGTCATTCCGCCAAAGCGAAACCGAAAAGAACGGCATCTTACGACGCCAGTCTCAACAAGAAGCACAACATCATCGAGCGCTTCTTAAGCTAGCTGAAGCAGTTCAGGCGCGTCGCAACCCGCTACGAACTATTTGCGACACGTCGGTTAAACAACCAAAGCGCGAGGGCGCTTGCCAGCATCACCAGCCCGCCCAGCAGCACCGACAACGGCGTAGCCCCGAGTCGCTCAAACCATTGAGTATAGAAATGAATACCGCTGAAGACGGCGACGAGGTTGACCAACCAGCGTCGATTTGCCCGAACGGCCCAGAATCCAGCACCGAGCAACGCCACCGCCCACATCACGCTGAATGCCATGGCCGGAATGACGGGTTTGGTCATGAGCGTCGAGGATACGTCCTTGGCAGCGAGCGAACGTATCAGCATCAGTGGATCGCCCCATAGTGAGCCGATCCAGAAGCCGAAATTGATCAACAGCAGCGAGGTTCGCGCGGCTGTGACCGCGAGCCGCGCATATTCGGCTGGCAGACGTCGCGAAGCTCGATAGGCGATCAGGGCCACCATAGAAAATACGACCACGGTGAGCGTCGGTTCGAAAATAGCTAGCGAATAACTGGCGTGGCTATAACCCGTGCGTGCTCCCAGGCAAGCCGAAGCGGCCAGCACCGCCAGCGCCATCAAGAGGCTGGAGCGAGCGATGATAGCTGCGAGGCAGAAAACACACGTGACAATCAGCATGGTGGCAAGGAGGTCGGCACGATAGGCGATAGCGCCGCCGCCTAACATCAGTGCGCCGATGACAAGGCAAATCTGCCCGAAAATCATCCAATGCTGCACGCGATTAAGTGCAATTGCGCAACCTGCGACAAAAAGTGTGAGCCCGAAGCTAATCGCCGTCAATGGCGCAGGCGCCAGCGCGACGGCACCCGCCGCAATAGCGACGACAGCGAACCCGACGAGGATGTTGATGCCGAGAGAGATTGTATCATGTGCAGCGAGCTTCGTGAGCTTTTCGGCTTCCTCGCTCGTTAGCTTGCCTTCCTCAACAAGCTTGGAAATGTCCAGCGTGATTTTCATCGTCCCTCGTCCAGCGGAGCCGATCCCTATCCCATATAGAAACTGTCAACCTATCAGAAATCAACATCCACGCCTCACTGTATGATTGTCGGGGGAAGACTACGCGCGCATATGAAATGCAGTTATGCTGTGCATACTATAGTGCGAAATCGGGGAGGCGGGTTACGGCTACGCGCGCGTCAATCATCGGTGGCGCAATTGGGGCCCGCAACAGCTAGCGAAACTGATGACGCTACAGTTTATTGACTTAGATCAACGAAAAGGTCCGCTATCGCACTCCGATGATCGGCAAAGGTCACGTCGGGTGCTGGATAGCCAACTGACCAGTAGATCGGAGAGTTGCATGAGAACCATCAACCCGTTGGTGCTGTTAGCGCTGTTAGTATTGCTCGTTGCGCAATCGGCTTCGACAGAGGCTGCGGATTTGAGCGGAGCTTGGGCGATTGATTCCTCGACCTGCGGTGACATATTTACCAAAAAGAATAACAAGCTTGCTTTCAAGCAAGATGCTGATCTCCACGCGGGCGGTATAATTGTTCATGGAAAGCAAATAACCGGCACATTTCAAAAATGCACCATCAAATCATTGCACGATGACGGGCGGGATGTGCGAGTGATTGCGGCGTGCTCGGACGGTATCGCGGTATCGGACATGGAGTTCGACGTGAAAATCTCCGGAGAAAACAAGATCACACTTAGCTCAAAGGAGCCGGTACCGGTGGAAATGCCATATGTTCGCTGCCCGATGTGACTGTCCGGACGGCGACATTGGTGGCGAACGATGGAGGTTCGTCATGTCTATTCCAGTGGCATTGCGCGCAGACGCCAAGACATCATAGCTGGCGTCACCAAATGAATCGGCGAGACTTAAGGGCCGCAGTCCCTAGCGGACCAGGAGATTAAGCGGTTTCAGGATGTTCGCCTGAAGTGAGACCCGAAAGCATTCGGGTCCCACTACAGCGCTCTGGTTTAGCTTCAGAGATAAGCGACCAACCCTACAGACGACGCAGCAAGCGATATCAGCGCGGCTCCAAGCATCATCCATAGCGTATCGAGTTTCGTCGCCAGCAAAAGGACGAAGCAGACAGCCGCAATGGCGATGGTAATGGGACCTGTCAAGCCGTCATGCCCCAGCGGAATCGCCGCAGCTAACAGCAGCCCAGCACTCGCGATCACAACCGTTTGCAAGATCGATTTGACGCAGGAGTGTTCCATTCTGCGGCCCACGAAGTGAACCAGCGGAATGATGAGGAGCGCAGGCGTAATCATAGCAAGCCATCCAGCGACGGCCCCCGGAATCCCTGCCGCAAAATATCCGACGCTCACGATATAGAGTCCGACAGGTCCCGGCGAACTGCGGGTAATGACGACGGCTTCGTTGAGCTGCTCATTGGTAAGGACATGATAGTGATTCACCAGTGCCTCTTGGATGACCGGCAACGACGCGAGTCCTGCAAAGGAGGTCACCGTGCCCTTCAAGAGCACAAGATAAAGCACCAGTATGTTCATGGCAGGAAGCATCCCACGACGGCGGCGATGACCAGCACGTAAATGGGCGAGATGCCAACGACAACATTCAAAAGGAACGCGCTCGCACCAATCAGGATCACGCGCAGCCGCTTACCCGTCTTGAAGTACGGATGCGCGATGGTCCAAACCGTCTTCACCGTAACCGCGACGGCCGCTGCAACCGCGCCCTTGATCGCCGCCTGAGCGAATGCGTTTTCTTGCCATTGGGAAAATAGAATGGTGATGACCACCACGAACGAAGTGCAGGGGATGGAGGATGCCAGCAACGTCACTACCGCACCGGACCATCGTCGCAACATCCAGCCGACACCGACACAGAAGGCAAGAACATTGGTGCCGGGCGTTAGCCGACCAAGGGCGAATGACAGCGCGAATTGCTCTTCGCTAATCCATCGCCGTTTTGCAACGACCTCACTGTGTATGACGGCCGTTGTCGCGCTTCCTCCGCCGAGCGTGAAGTTGGCATAGCGCGCGAAAACGCCAGCGAGTTGCTTGAGTGTTGGTTGATTCATCGACATGCACGACACGACCGCTTGGGCGCCTAGTACGCCAGATTAAGACAAGCCCGTTTCCGTCGTGCCGGAGAGTTTCACACCTGCTTACGGCAGGCCGTGAGGCATGCACAAACTAATCAGAACTCCCGGTGGGTTTCAAGCTACGGCTATTCAGCGGTCACAAACGCGAAGGGTAGGGCGCTAAGGAAAACAAAGGGCAAGCTAGCCGTTGGCGCTCCCTGGAGCTGCCGGTCGTCGAGATCGAGTTCACGATGAAGCGGCTGCGCGGCGCGGATTAGTTTTCGGTGCGCAAAACCCGCCGGTGCGGGGGCTCCGGCGGGTTTTGAATGGGGCGAAGGGATTAGAGGAGGAAAATCGCCAACAACACAACGACGGTGATCACGACCGCGGCACCGATCGTCCCCAATTTGATGAAGGACTTATACGTTTCCTCGTGCGCCGGATAATCCATTCCTTCCGCAGTCGAGTACGTCAATTCGCCATGATCAGACATGTCAAGCTTCCCAGTTACGGTTGATCTTGCGTCTCTCACGACGGTGACCGGTGAGACCGATATACCTGCCCGCGGTCACCGCCAATTCATGCAGTTCTGCGAGCTTACGCTGGC
Source organism: Nitrobacter vulgaris (assembly GCF_031453995.1). NCBI lineage: Bacteria > Pseudomonadati > Pseudomonadota > Alphaproteobacteria > Hyphomicrobiales > Nitrobacteraceae > Nitrobacter > Nitrobacter vulgaris. The sequence goes on from NZ_JAVDPZ010000002.1 coordinate 168,123, forward strand.
GGGTGTTCGCGTCGGCGGCTCTCGGTCTGACGCTCGCCATAAGCTAAAGCTAGCGAGAATATGGCTATGACGCCGGCAACGAATGCGGTCACAATGATTGTGTCGGTTGGCATGTCGATCTCCCGTTTTGCTTTCGACAAGCCAAGAATACATTCAATCACGCGCATGTTTTTCATCTAGCGCAAAGACGCCGTTATTCTCTTACACAGATGCTCCGGGCGGTCAGACCCAGGAATGGATATCTCTTCGCACTATGCGCTGCGGCGTTGCTGATGCTGGGGTTCGGCTTGGCGCTTGAGTGAGCGCAGCGCCTTTTGATCTAGAACAAACTATAAAAATAGCAGGCATGTTAAACGAGTGAATTGCCGGTAGAGACCCCGGCGATATCCAGGCCCGCCCTGGGCCCGTTCCTTCTCTAACTCGGCCCGACGCTTCACGGCGCTGGGCCTTTCTTTTTCGGCCGCGGCTCGCTTGCCTTGAACCGTGTCGACCGCGGCTCACCGATCGGCGGCGGCGCGGCGTCATGAACGGCTCGATAGAAGCTGATGCGGGCGATAACCGGCCGCCGTTTCGACCCATGCTCCTTCACGAGACCAAGGCGGGTTATGGCGCCATATAAGGCTCCCGCGCGAGGACCGTTCCGTTTAACCGACACATTGGCGAAGCGCTTCGAGATCCAGAATGTCGATGTGGCGGTGCGAGGAAATTTGAATCACTCCAGCTCGCCGCAGCCGCGTGAGCTCGCGCGAAACCGTTCCAATCGTCAAGCCGAGAAAGTCGCCAATTTCGGCGCGCGAAAGCGGAAGATCGAAAGCCGTGACGCCGTCGCCTCCTGCAAACGGATCGATCTGCCGAACCATCATCATAAGAAAGCTGGCTACCTTTTCGCGTGCCGTCTTGCGTCCAAGCGCCAGCATCCACTCGCGACCCTGATCGACCTCGCGAAGGGCTTGGTGCAGCAGTTTTGCTTCGAGGGCCGGATTTTCTTCGAGCATCTTCCGCAGCGCGCTCCTGGTTATGCTGCAGATCTCAACATCCGAACAGGCTTCGACCCGAACAAAACTCTCCTCTTGATGAAGTCGTCCGACGAAATCGGGCGCGAATTGAAGTCCGACGATTTGTTGGCGACCATCGGCCAGAGTCTTGGTCAGCTTGAGCACGCCGCGCATGACATTGGCATAGGATCTGATCGGTCCTTGCTCCTGTAAGAGAACCTCGCCGGCGGATACCTTTACGACACGCGTGAATTTGGCGAAATTCACCAATTCGTCGGCATTGAGCGCGCCGCACATACCCTTGTGCCGTACATCACAGCTCCGACAGAGCTTCGGCACATTAGAGTTATGGATGTCCTTCCGGGGCGGGTTCATACTGCTCTAGCTTGAGGATAATCGTCTGCAGCGCCGAGACACCGTCTCTTTTCAGCTGTCGGTTCTCCGGACGGATCCTGCATCCCATAAATCTTTCTGTCTTTGCGATCGCGCAAAGGCGAACCTGAATTGTTGCGCTACCGCAATCTGAATAGTTTGAACGACGAGCGGTGATTGCACGCGAGCGATTTCTGAGCTGACGACCAGTAAACGGCAACGCCCATTGCATATCGCTAGCTCGACAATGGCCAGTACCGTGAGAAGTGTACACAGCGGTTTATTGGCCATCCATTGGAGACGAAACGGGCTTGTCGAGCTAGCCTATTGAAATCATTGGCGGCTCCCTAGCGGACCAAGACGACTGAGCCGTTCAAGGTGTTGGCCTGAGGTGAGACCCGGAGGCGTTCCACGGGATTCTTGTGCTTTCCAATAGGCGTGGCTCACCGGTGCAAGTGCAGCGCCCCGTTTAGCCATCAGGGAACCAACCCTACCGAAACTTCCCGTCGAAAAACTCGCAGGCGACCTCACCCCTGCGACAGGCCGACCGAATAGGGAACGAACGGTCAGTCGGCGGATTAGTGTACTCAGCACATGCTTGTGCAAAGGAGCATGTCCATGAGTAACGATCACGAAACTGGCCATCTGACCGCCAGCGATAAAGAGTCGGGGAAAGCTGTCTACGGCGCTGAGAACAAGAAGATTGGTAAAATCGAAAGTGTCATGATCGACAAGACCAGCGGGGAAATCGCTTACGCTGTCCTCAGTTTCGGTGGATTTCTCGGTATCGGCAAAGACCATTTCCCGGTCCCCTGGAAGCTGCTGCGATTTGATTCCGAGCTTGGCGGTTACCGTTCCGACATCAGCGAGAACCGCCTGCACGGCGCTCCGAAACACGGTACCGAGACCATCTTCGATTGGAACGCCAGGTACGCAGAACTGGACGACTACTACAACGAGGAAGTCCTTTCTGCTGACAAGCACTGGTTTGGTAAGGTTGGTGAGGCTGCGGGCTCTATTTTTAAGGGTAGCAAACGCGAATGGTAGGGCGTGACGGCTGCGAGAGCAGTTTTCTCCGTACCCCGTCCGCAAAGCCACCGCCTTGAGTGGGACCGGTAAGGTCCGCGAGGGAAATGATTAGACACCGGCGCTAGGAGCTGGGGAGAAATGGCCTTTGGCGCTCCCTAGCGGAATCGAACCGCTCTCTCCACCGTGAAAGGGTGGCGTCCTAACCGATAGACGAAGGGAGCTGAACTTTTCGGCGGCAAATCGCACGTCGTTTCAGTCTCAATCCGCTGCAATACTACCGTCAAATCAATATCCTATATTGATTTGATCAGACGGAGTTTCCGGCCGACATGAACCGACCGGCTGCAGTCGTGAAACGTATAGTGGCGTTTTCCCGGAGGAGCAAGCATCTCCACCGTGGGGACCGGGTTGCGCCGGGTCCCACTTCGACTGAAAGGCGAGCCCCACACGGGCCTACCCGTCCAACTCGAGCTACCCGTCCAATGGAGCATCCAAAATGATGGGAAGAGGTGTCGCTCATTGGCTTTTCCACGTGGGCGCAGGGGCGCGGTGCGCTCATCACTAACGGAGATAGCCGATCAAGAAGTCGAGACCATCCGCGCGCGAAAAGCGTGCCGAGGATACGCACAGGGGTTATCTGGATCTGAGGGATCGTCGAGTTGCGCATATGTCAGCGGCAGCAGGATTGGCATCCATATGGTGCTGGTGCTGTGTCGGAAGGGTGCGCCGTTGCGAAGCGCATTCGTAGTCGCGACGTCACGGCGTACGGTAAAAAAAAGCCTCGCTAAAGCGAGGCCTTCAACGAAGGTCTGGCGTGCGCGTTCAACTACCGAAGAATAGCCACAGCAGAAGTATCACCGGTATCGGTACGCCAATCAGCCAGAGCAAAAGTCCCTTTCCCATCCGCCGTCTCCTTGAATGTCATATACGTTAAGGAGAACGTGAACTGCGCATGATCGTTCCCGCCTGCTACAGGGCCGAACAGTAAGGGCGGTACGAGGTCGCGCGGTGATGTTTCGTTGCAATCGCGCGAAAGCACGATCAGGCACAGTAGCGCCGCTCTGAACTTCTCACCAATGACCGGTGTTTGGCATCGAGCTCCACGGTTCGGCCGACGGGCGAGCATCACCCTTTTGCAACAGCTCGATCGAGTGCAGATCTGGGGAGCGGACGAACGCCATCTGGCCATCGCGGGGCGGGCGATTGATGGTGATCCCGAGCTTCATCAATCGTTCACAGGTGGCATAGATGTCGTCGACCTCATAGGCGAGGTGACCGAAAAAGCGGTCCTCGCCGTACGTCTCCTCGGCCCAGTTGTAGGTCAATTCGACCAGCGGTGCGCCGCGGCCTCTGCACTGTTTCACCAGATCCTCGTCGTCGGGGGCGCACAGGAAAACCAACGTGAATCTGCCTTTGTCGTTATCGACGCGACGGACTTCTTTCAGTCCCAACGCTTCGACATAGAACTTCAGCGCGACCTCGAGATTGCGCACGCGCAGCATGGTGTGAAGGTAGCGCATGTGTGACTGTCTCCTGAAGACGCATGAGATGAGCGGTGGGTCCAGACAGCAGGCGGGTGCCTGCTTGTTGATACATCGTAGCAAAACCAGATCGGGGCGGTCGCTTTTTGCGCGCAATTTCCGATGAGCGGAGCGCCAATTAAGCGCCCTTTTTCCACGTTAGTGGAACTCTTTCAGCGGCTTGCTCGTTAGCTAACGCAAAAACGGCATAAACCATAATTCCTGAGAATTAGGATGTGTCCAAGTCCAACGTCATTGCAACCAAGTTAAATAGAACCAAGTCAAATAGACGCGCGTTATTGCGTCGATTTTTGGTGAGAGGATAGCGACATGAAGAAGAAGTTGATCATGATTGCGACCGTGGCAACGCTCGGCAGCGCCGTTATATCGCTGCCAGCTCAGGCTCAGCGATTTGGACCGGGCCTCGGAGTCGGTCTTGCCGTCGGCGCTCTGGCAGCGGGCGCAATGGCGAATTCGTATTACGGACCGTACGGTTACTACGGCGGCGGTCCGTACTATGGCTATGGACCGGGCATTTACGGCGCCGGCTATGGCGGTGGTTGGGGCTGGGGCGGTCCGGCCTATTATGGCGGGTGGGGACCCGGTTATTATGGCGGTGGTTGGGGCTATCGCCGTGGTTGGGGCTATCGCGGTGGTTGGGGCGGAGGCCGCGCGTACTATGGAGGTCGCGGTTGGGGTGGTGGAGGCCGTGGGTATTATGGGGGTGGTCATCGACGCTGGTGATCTGAGTTGACCCCCCGGAGAGATCGAGATGGAATCTCTCCGGGACAACGGATGCACCGCAGGATTTCGTCGCCTTGACGGTTAATCGGTGCGCAGCGAAGCGGTCTATTCGCGGCCTCTTCGCGAATAGAATGACGCTGGACCTGCTGCGATGCCTTCATTTTAGAGCCAATAATTTTTTGTTTTTTTTCGTGCGTGTGGATTTAGGTCGTTGTCGTTGGGCGTCCCTTGAATTTGGAGAATTTCCAAAAAAAGATTCAAAACAATCACGGACACGGGGCCAGCTTGTGGCTATTTGGAAACGTCTTGGCGCAGGAACTATTCGCGCGTGCACCGGTCCAGTGAATTATCATGCGATGTTTCTGCAAAATGTCTGGCTTCTTATTCATAGATGAAAACTGCCCACAACGGATTGGATGCTCGTTAGGGCCGAACCTGATCGGCAATCAGATGAGGATCAAAAACCCGTGAGTAACTGATTCGTGCGTGTGCAAGTCTGTTTATAGGTGTCGTCAATTTATCTTTTGTCTTGCGACGCCAACGAGAGTGTTATCTTTTGATTCCTAAGATTCGCTTGGATATATACAGTTGTGTATAACGTCGTCGAGCAGACGACAACCGTAGTAAAATGTGTGGGGGCCTGCGTCATGGGGTCGGACGGTTTTGAATCCAGGAAATTTGCGGGACCGACGGTGAGCGATCACTTAGGGTCAAAGGACTTTTCCGGAACAACAGATCGAGAGTCGGGTGCCGGGCCTTTCGCCGGGCTTGGGGAATCTCCCGCCAACATCGTCGAGATCAGCGGCGTCATCAAATGGTTTGACGCTTCAAAAGGCTACGGATTTATCGTCCCTGATAATGGCTGGCCGGACGTGCTCTTGCATGTCACCGTGCTTCGTCGAGACGGTTATCAGACGGCTTATGAGGGGGCCCGTCTGGTCTGTGACTGCGTGCAGCGGGCGAGGGGCTATCAAGCGTTCCGGATCACCTCGATGGACGAGTCTACCGCGATTCACCCGGCGCAGATGCTGCCGCCGCGGACCCACGTCAGCATAACGCCTACCAGCGGCTTAGAGAGGGCGCAGGTAAAGTGGTTCAATCGGCTGCGCGGTTTCGGGTTCTTGACGCGCGGCGAGGGAACGCCGGATATTTTCGTCCACATGGAAACGCTACGGCGCTTCGGCATAACAGAGCTTCGGCCGGGACAGTTCGTTCTGGTTCGGTTTGGGCCGGGTAGCAAGGGTATGATGGCGGCGGAAGTTCAGCCGGAAACCGGTGCTCCCAGCGTCTCCTCGCACTGATCCGGCGGAGCTACCGCCAAAGCTGCGTTGCGCGGGGATGGCTTGAGATCTGACTTTCCGGAAATCGTGTTTTGCACCCGCAACAAGCCTGCTGTTCCAGGTGGCGGCGGTTTGCGGCGAGACGCATTGTGATCATAGTTCTGACAGGTTGTCTGATGCTACAACTGCGGAATATCGGTCTAGGGTGGCTCCGCTCCGGTCTATGGATCGCCCTGTTCTCTTGGATTGTCATGGTCGCGCCGGACGACTCCTACGTCCACGCAGCCGAACTCCAGCCGCTGGAAATTGCAACCCAAGCCGGCGTAAGGACGTTCTTGGTTGAGATGGCGACAACCCCCGAGGAGAAGGCCACCGGATTGATGTATCGAAAGCATCTGCCGGACGGGCAGGGTATGCTGTTCGATTTTTCTCCGGTGCAGCAGGTGACGATGTGGATGAAGAACACCTACATCCCGCTCGACATGATCTTTATCGGCCCGAGTGGTCGCATCCTGCGGATCGCAGAGAACACCGAGCCGCTATCGACCCGAATTATCTCTTCACGCGGCCCGGCCAAAGCTGTGCTCGAGGTGATCGGAGGGACTGCGAAAAAGTACGGCATCGCGCGCGGCAACCGGGTCTCGCATCCGCTCTTTAACGGCCATTGATTCCGCAAATAGCGGAAAGGCTCTGAGCGACTTGCTGGGCCGGCCGGAAGCATGTAACGACATCGTTTCCCAGCAGATCGGGGTATAGCGCAGCCTGGTAGCGCGGCAGTTTTGGGTACTGCAGGTCGTTGGTTCGAATCCAGCTGCCCCGACCATTTAAATACTTGAAAACACCACATATTTCGTACTACCTCCGATTGTCGCCAGGTGATTCTCCAGTGCGGGGAAGCACCGGGGAAACACGAGGCGCTTTTTGGGCGCCCCGTGCAGTGGTTTTCTAGGCCGTTGCCCTCCCTGCCGCCAGCATGCGCCCCGCCTGGCGGTACGTGATGATTGCGTCAATCACCACCATATTGCCGGGCATCGCATAGAATTGCCCAACGGCTTTCCGGCCCAGCGGCTTCAACATGCGGGCGGCCTGCCCGGACGGCACGTGGGCCTGAATCACTGCCAAACCATCATCAAGGATCAGGGATATCGGTACGTTGCGCGCCTTAAGGCGCTCGACGATATCGGTGATGCGGTCGGTGGGGATTTGATCGGCAGAGACTTTCTTCAAAGCGTTCATATCTGTTTGCCTTTCGAGCAAAATTGCATCCGGGGGCGAAATGACCGCAGATAAGGGCAGCCCCGCACGCCTTTAGGCTCGCGCCTTGGACATGCGCGTGCGGCCCCCGGACTAGAAATTATGATCGCCGACTGACCGGTAACGACATTCGGCTTATCTCAATGGGCTTTCGACCCGCCGTGATGATGCGCCAAAAAATCAGAAGCGCAAGAGGCGCACGGCTAGGAATCTGCTGTTGCAAGCAGAAGTCAACACGCAGCGCTTTGAACGCTGAGCACTATTGCTGTCGAAAATTATTTTGCACGCCGCAGGAATGCGACAAAGTCAACACGAGCGCTTAACCGTTCGCCGCGGCCATCGATACATGGGCGGGGGCAGGTGGGTGGGGGTCACCCCTGGCGGGGGGCCGATGGTGTCGCCGCCAAACGTCGGAACGCCCCAGCGCTAATTTTTTAGTTTCAGAATCCCTCGGGCCAAAACGAGCGCAAAGCCGCCGTCGTTTGAGCAATATTGGAATAGACGAACGAGTCGTAGAAAGCCTTACGCTCGAATGCTCAGAGCACAATGCGCTTCCAACTCTCCTCATCCATGATAATATAGCGATTGGGTGACACAGCTGCTCCGCCGGCAGCACTGCGCTAAACGCGCCATCGAAAGTGTCGCCGGCATGCCCTATCCGACAAAATACACCCGTCAGTACGATTTTCAGAGTTACCAGGTCAGCAATCCGACGCGACCGCTGCCTGGCAACCAGGTGAATGTCGATCTCGACAGCGTCAAGGCGTCGGTCGCCGAGATCATCGACTTTCTGAAAACGTCGATCCGATCGGATGGTCGATTGGCCAATGGCAGCGTCGGCGTCAATCAGCTGGACGCAACATTTCAACTTGGTTTCTCGCTTCCGACGATGTGGGAGCCGAACGTCGAATACACGACGGACAGCACCGTCTTCTACGCCAACAAGTTTTACATTGCGAACGTCGCGCACACGTCGACAGATGGCTTCGACGAGAGCAAGTGGGATCTGATCGTCGATTTCGGTGCGGAGGCGACCGCTGCGGCTGCGAGTGCTGCTGCGGCGGCAGCGAGCGCCACCGCTGCGTCTGGTTCGGCAACGACGGCAACGACCCAGGCGACGAGCTCCGCCGACAGCGCCACCGCGGCGTCAAATAGCGCCACCGCCGCTTCTGGCTCCGCCACGACCGCAACGACCCAGGCGACCGCCGCTTCCAACAGCGCAACGGCTGCGGACGCCAGCGCGGATGCAGCGGAAGCCAGTGCGACTTCCGCCGATGGCAGCGCGGATGCTGCCGCAGCGAGTGCGACTGCAGCAGCGAGTGCGGTGCCGGCGGGCGGTACGACAGGGCAGGTGCTGACCAAGGCGTCGGATGCTGACGGGGATAACGAGTGGGCGGACGCCCCTGCCGGGGGTGCGCTCGACGTAATCCACATCAAGGACTACGGCGGGGTCGGTGACGGCTCCACTGACGACACGACCGCGCTCCTGGCGTGGCTGGCTGCGATCAACGCGAGCACTGATCACAACGTCACCGCCGTACTTGGCAACGGCGACTATCAGCTCGCCTCCGGCACAGCCACTAGCGGCCTTGTCATCACTCGTGACAACGTCACGATCGACGGCACAGGCGCGACCATCACCCTCACGGGCACTGGGGTTATACCTGCTGTCTTTCAGACCGACGGTCAAAGCAACATCACGTATCGAAACATTCGGTTCATTGGCAACTGCCAGGCCAACGCTTTCGCCAACGGTGCAGCAATATGGTTCGTGAATTACACCGTAGGTAGCTGTTCCGGGTTTCTCGTTGAGCAATGCTATTTCGAGAACTTCAAGGGCGATTATTGGGTTTTCAGTGAGAACTACGAAGCCCGTGCCATGTCGAACATTGTCATCCGCGACAACATCGCTGTCAGTAAGACAGGCAATGCTCGTGGGCCTGCGGTGATTACAATTTCGTCGTCTTTTTGCGGGGTGTTGGGATCTGGCGACTCCGGCTATCTGCTGACCGAAGTCCTGATTGAGAACAATGTGGTTCACGCCGATTACATCAAGAGCGGCGTCATCGTGCAAAATCAAGTGTATAATTTTACGATCCAGAACAACACGATCTGGAACGCGGGGCAGCAGGGTATCTCGAATGATTGCGGTGCTTACGCAATCCTTATTTACGCGAACGCGCCATTTTTTAACGGTAAGTACGGACGAACTACAGGAAACAAGATTCACTCACCGCGTTCGATTGGTATCTACCAAGCGAACATCTGGCCCGGAAGCATCATTAACGACAACCTGATCGTTAGTCAGGGACCGGACACGCTAAACAGTACGCTACCGAAAGGCGGCATATGTTTGAATGGCTCTTATGAGACAACGGTCATAGGCAACACCATCGTCAACACGACGGTGGATGCGATTTGGTGTAACACGGCTCCGACTACGAACACCTGTCTGAACATCGCGAACAACACCATTCGCGGTGCTGATCGCGGCATCGTGTTTGAAAGTGCCACGTACAACGGCAGCAACATTGTTGTTCAGGACAACATAATCCAAGACGCCGGGACAAAAGGAATTATTTGCCGGAGTTATACTGGTGCTACCACAAATGATATTACGGTTCGGAATAACCAAATATGGTTGGCGGCAGCATCGTCCGTTGGGATCGAGTTTGATAGTCCGACGAGTACGTATCAACTGTTCTATTGCAACGTCCAAGGCAATACGATCCGATCTGGTGCTGCATCGATCATTGGCATCAAATTCAACGGCTTTACAAATACGGGTAGCTTTATCACCCAGAATAGGTTTTGCAGGACGTTCTCTGCCACTGTTCAAACCACTGGTTCGACGGGCATCACCGCGTCCGACAACTTAAACCAGCTCTAAGGCATCACTAAATTGGAAGTTGCGCAACAATCCGTCGTGAATCACGTTGTGCTCTTGAAGAACAGCGCCGCCCGAAACCTCACCATCGGTCTCCAGTTTTCGCGGAGGTTAGCCATCTCGCGGCTCGTTCCACATCTGGCGAATTCTCGGCAGGAAATCGTTCAAGAAACTCCGCAACTCGGAATGGCCCCGGTTTGATCTCGAGCATGAGCGCCGAAGACGTCATGGCGACGACCGTATGCCATGCCCCTGCAGTGATTTGCGAGATCGGTATCGATCCTGCGGTGAGCTCGATTCTCTCAGCGACATGCCCGTCATCGGAGAATAGCAGCAGAGCGAGCGTCCCCCGCATCGGGACAATCATTTCCCACTGCTCAGGATGGCGATGCGGTTGCATATAGGTGCCTTGATCGAAAGCAACGAGCAACCGTTGCGTCGGATCAGCATGACTTTCGTGGAGGAGAAGGTGTGATCGCCTGCGCGGAGACATTTTCGCGTCGCTGAGAAGCCTGTCGCAAGTACTGGCTCCGACTGACGCGAATCCATCGACGTTGGTTGTCCAATCGAAAAACTTCATTCAAGTCTATCCAAGTCATAATTGAGACAGTCGGGTTGGCAGATCGATCCGGTGGGTTAGTGGCGGCACGGGGTCGACGGAATCAATCGCCGTGCCTGTCTTCGTCTTCGTCTTTGTCTTCGTCGTCGCAAACGTCCATCTTCTTCAGGCCGGCCTCCGCTTCGGCCCGGGTCTTGAAGACTCCGAGGCTCACGATAGTCGACGGGGTCGCCCCGGTCGCCGGCCTCTTGTCCACTATGGTGCACCTCTTCGTCGCGGTATCGCGGATGACGTAGTATTCCTCGTGATGGACTTTCGTCTGGGCGAACGCCGGCGTGGCCGTAAATGAGATGAGCGCGCTTAGGGCAAATGTCTTCACAGAATGTTCCTTCATTGAGGCAGCCAGAACGCGGGTGCCCCGCCTATCGTTCCTTCACGGGATTGGACGCACGAAAAGCCCCGCCGGAGACAGCCGGCGGGGCTAAATAAATAAGGGGAACTGAATCAATCGTCGTGGTCGTGCGTTGGCTCGTCCGTCTCGCAGACCTCCATGGTCTTCATGCCGGTCTCGGCTTCGGTCCGGGTTCCGAAGATGCCGTGGTCGACGATGGTTGTGGTAACGGTTGGCTTTTGGTCCACGATGGTGCACCGCTTGGTCGCCGGATCGCGCACCACGTAATATTCCTCGTGAACCGTCGCCGTTTGCGCCAGTGCCGACGTGGCCGCGAGTGCAATGAGCGCGGTGAGGACGAATCTCTTCATGTAAGCTTCCTTTCGTTTGCTCTTAGCTCTTCGTCTACGGCAGAATGTCGCTCTTTCCCGGCTTGGCGTACTTGATGTTCTCGTCGCCGCCCTTCTTTATCTTCTCGGCCATTTCCTTATCCGCTTCCTTGGTCAGCTGTTCCATGGTCTTGCCGAGCGTCTTCTTCGGATCCTGCTTCGGCTCGCCCGCAGGGGGAAAGTTCGTGCTGCTGTCGTTGCCCATGTGAATGTCCTTTTCGTTAGGCCTCGGAGGACAACAGGTGACTTCTGGAGGGTTCCTCGGTGCAGCGGTTTGCTCAACACGATTTCCGGGATGCCTTCACGCGTCCGTGCGCTACCGCATAGGAACGGTCACTGCCGGGTAAGGTTGCTTTCAAACAAGCATGGAGCGCAGCCATGACCTTCCCGGAAAACAACGACCCTTTCAGGAACACGCGCACTCCACAGCGTTTCAGCCGCACCACCGTCTGGGCTATCGCGGGGGCAGTCGTCCTACTGCTGTTCGGCCTCTTATTCTTCACCTCGGGGCGCCACGATAAGTCCGCTGAGAATCCGCCGCCGTCCGGGACGCAGGCGCAACCGCAGAGATGAGGATAGGCTGCGATACTTGACGGGACGGAATTCTGCGACCAGCGGGACAGTCACTGGAAAGGCGATGCGCGGCGTTTTGCCTGCCGCCTGACGAAGGAACGCCACGCAAGCGCTACCGTTGATCCTCCATCATCGCCCCCGATCCCCGGCAGTTATCGATGACTGAGAGCCGCGCGCGCTCCCGCCTCCAGTGGAGCGAGCGATGTGCGGGAAATGCGACACTCTGCGGCGGGAGATAGCTCTCGCGCGGGGCCTCTTAGCCGATCTCACGGACCCGAGCAGCATCGCACTCGTCATGGCGGACATCGAGCTTCTCGAAGAGAACCTGGTCGAACTGATAGCGACGCACTATCCCGCCGTGAAGTAGGCTCGCGCATGGGAACGGGAAGTCTGGAACAAAATTATTTCGCCAGGCCGCGGCTTGTCTCCTGCCTGTTGGCCGTCACGGTCCCGCGTCTCTAATGCACCCAGGAGTCGGGCCGTGCGCTCAACGCGGGGCACTGCGGGTCGCGGCATCCCGAGCGACGAGTTCGGAACCATCGCTCGGGCGATCCGTTTTGTCCCGCACTGAACAGAAGAGCCCACCGAGCGAGAAGCGAGCTTCAATACTCAGCATTAGGAGAATCACGATGGCGAGAATGGAAGATGGACATATCGTCGAAACCGCGATGGAAGCACGTGGCGCGGAGCGCGGCCCCACGGTGCGCAACGTTCTGGTCGCGGGGACGGCGCTGGTCATAGCGGCCTTCGTGCTCGTCTACATCCTGTATTTCGGAGGCGGGAAATAATGGGACGGGGAATCCTGCTCTGGCTTATCGGCGTGCCTATTCCGGTGATCCTTCTTCTGTGGCTGTTCTTCGGCCGCTGACGACCGAATCCGTCGCTTTCCCGTCACGGGCGTCCCGTACTTTTCGATACGGAATATTTATTCAAGCAAAGGACTAGCATTCAATGACCCTTGAAGCGAGCGAGACTGGCAATCTGATCGGAAGCGACAAGGTCCAGGGCACGACGGTGTACGGGGCCGACGGCCAGGAGATTGGAACAATCGAGCGCGTCATGATCGAGAAGGTGAGTGGTCGCGTGTCGTACGCGGTCCTCGGCTTCGGCGGATTCCTCGGCATCGGCAGCGACTACTACCCGCTCCCCTGGCACAGCCTGAAATACGACACGGGAATCGGAGGGTACCGGGTCGGCGTTACGGAGGAGCAGCTCAAGAACGCCCCGAAGTACGCGGACGAGAGCAGCTGGAGCTGGTCGGACCCGAGCCGGACCAAGGCGGTCGACGATTACTACTCTCTCTGAAGACCGGAGCTTCGCGCGCGGCCTGATGAGCGGCCGCGCGTTTTCCGCACAAGGACACCCCACACAACATGAACGGTGAAGCTATCGTGAAACCCTGATGCGAAGTGCAACGCTTCCTCACGCACGCCAAGTTTCTCGTAAAGCGCGATCGCCGGTTCGTCACCATAGTCGGCTTGAACGAAGATGACCCACGCGCTCCGTCGAGCGGCAATCTCCCGCAAGCAGTTGATCAGGGAGGTCGCAATACCTCTCCGCCGATGCTTCAAACTGACGGCGAGATCGTAAATATAGAACTCGCTGCGCGCCCTTTCGAACTTCTCTAGCTCATAGGCGACGAGCCCACCCACGACCTCCTGGCCGGCCATCGCAGCCAGGACGGCGACATGCTCCTTGGAGAGAAGGCTCTTCAAATAAGGTTCGGTCGGCGGCTCCGCCGTATACGTCTCCGGGTCCGCAAACGCGTCGCCGAACAAAGAGTTCAGCATCCGGAGATGCGGAAGATCAGAGGGACCGAGGCGACGGACCGTAATAGACGAACTGGACATTCAAATGCTTCCGCATGGACGCCGTTATTAATATATGATCAGAGCAGCGCTGCTGTACGAGCGCAAGGCGGAAGGTCTCGCCGCGGTCTCCCAAATCGGCCTCGCTCATTGGGGATATTCACGAGGCCCCATCCACCCGGGATGCAGAAATAGCTGATTAATTCCCGTGGGAATAGGAACGTTCGGTCGCTCCTCACATTATGGGATGCTGGATGGCTTTCCTTTTCACCAACCAGTCACCTGCCAGCCGTCCCTTCGGGGGGCGGCGCCACGCGAGGGATTATCCTCGAAGGAAACCACCATGCCCACAAAAGATTTGAATGCCTTGTTTCTCGATACTTTGAAGGACATCTATTACGCAGAAAAGCAAATTTATAAGTCCTTGCCAAAAATGGCAAAAGCTGCAGCGTCTGAGCAACTGCGCGCTGCCTTCGAAAAACACCACGATGAAACGGAAGGACAGATCGAGCGCCTTGAAAAGATTTTCGAACTTCTCGGCAAACCAGCGCGCGGCAAGAAATGCGATGCGATCGAGGGCATATTGGACGAGGGAAAGGAAATCATAGAGGAGTACGAAGACGAGCCCGCTCTAGACGCTGGCCTCTTGGCTGCAGCCCAAGCAGTCGAGCATTATGAAATTTCGCGTTACGGCACGCTGAAGAGCTGGGCAACCAAGTTGGGAATGAAAGACGCGGCCATGCTGCTCGATCAGACGCTGACTGAAGAGAAGAAGACCGATGAAGCGCTGACCGAGATTGCTGACAATGCCGTGAACGCTGAAGCTGGGTGAAAACAGCGCGCCGATGCAGATGGCAAGATTTCATTTCGGCCTCATCAGCTTACCGGGAGCCACTATGAGCATATTTGGAAAGATCATGGGCGCCATCTTCGGCAGCCACGCCGAAGCTGCGACACCGACATCAAAACCCGAGACAGGCGAAGGCAATACCGCCTCTACCTCAAATGCAGCGGCCGCCGGCAGCAACGTTGACGTTGCAGCCATTCTTGACAAGGCTGTAGCCAAGAAAAGCGAACAGCTGGCCTGGCGGACTTCGATCGTTGATCTGATGAAGGCACTTGATGTCGATTCTAGCCTAAGCGCTCGCAAGGAATTGGCTAGGGATCTGGGCTATCCCGGCGACATGAATGACTCCGCGACAATGAACGTTTGGCTGCATAAGCAAATGATGGCACAGCTAGCGGCTAACGGCGGCAAATTACCGCCCGATCTTACCCGCGCAGCTTAGCGAGGGTTCGCATCGTCATTCATGCCAACAGGAGTTCGACAAGTGGCAATTGGTACTATGAAGTGGTTCAACGGGCAGAAGGGTTATGGCTTCATCGAGCCCGAGAGCGGCGGCAAGGATGTCTTTGTTCACATCTCAGCAATCGAGCGGGCAGGCCTTGGCTCGCTCAACGAAGGCGACAAGGTCTCCTAAGAGGAAGTACCGAATAAGGAAAAGACCTCAGCGGAAAACCTGCGGGTCGGTTGATGATTTGATTTCAGTGAGCTGAGCCGGATGTACGCTCGCTCGCGTTGTGGATGGCCCGGGCAGCGCCTCGGGCCATTTGCGTTTTGGCATGCCTGACCCTCTCCGGCGCAGGAGAGCCCGTTGCGGGGCTCGTTCATGGGCAAAGGTCTGGAACATGAGAACGTTTTACGTTCGGAACTCCGACGATAACCAAAGGCTCCGAATCTACCTGTTTCTATTCGCAGAATACGACGGTGAGGCCGAGGACGGTTGGGCGCGTTACAGGTGCGAACCTGAACACGAGAAGGCATTCGAGGAGTACACAAGACGCAAGCAGGTACGCTGGGTGTGATGACGTCTTGACGATCGTATCAGCACAGAGCTGCAGATGCGCGAACCCGCCGACGAGGGGGGCGCCGACGGGCTCTGGGTCCTTCAACGGGTTACATCGGAGCTGCCCCCGTCGGGAAACCAATGCAGAGGCTCCGTATCCGTTCCTGAATTGTCAGTCACAGAATTTTGCAAGGATGAATGCAAAAGAAATGTCGGACGCCTGAGTTGCCGCGCTGGCGGGTCACCAGGCTACCAAGACCGAAAGCCGAGATCTGAAAACCATTGGGGAAGGAGATGATACGCGGGATCGGGTTTCACCTTACAGAAGTCGCCACTTCGGAATGTTGACCTCGGACATGACCGAACCTGATATCCGGTTTCGATAGCTACGCAGAATCTTCCATCGCGGACGTAGCCAGTTGCGCAGGTCCCACTCTCAGTGAGATAGATATTACCAGCCAGAGCTGGCGTCCCAGACATCAAAACAGCAATGGCAATAATCGTCCGCATGCCACGACCGCTTAACGTCCAAAAGCGCCGTCCGGTGCTAGGCATGGCCATCCCTCTTATTGCTCGTGCGCTCCGCTTGAACCATTCACTCACGGTCGATTTAGGACTCCCATCTGCCGGCGCTAGCATTACATTTTTTGCGTCGCATGTGGAGTACCGCGATGGTCCGTACCCCGAAAGACCTTGCCGATCGGATGGGAATTCGGCGCCGGCAGGCCGAGGCCGATGACGGCTATGCGCGGGAGACCTTCACACAGCCTCGAGACCAGGCCCGCAGGACGGCGAGGGCATTCCTCGATCGATGGCCGGCTGCCGCGTACATGTCCGCGGTCGAATCCTGGCGCGAGCTTCCGGGCGGCGAGATCGAGTTCACAATGAAACGGCTGCGGAGCGCGGATTAAAAAATGCCCCGCCGAAACGGGGCAAACTCATTTAGTTGGGCCATGATTGAGTGCCGTACCAGTCATCGATTTGCTTTTTAGTCTGGTCTTTCTGGTAGCCGTACCGCTCCTGTAGTTTACCTTCGAGCTGCTCACGCTTGCCAGCGATCTGATCGAGATCGTCGTCGGTGAGCTTGCCCCACTGCTCCTTCACCTTGCCCTTGATCTGCTTCCAATTTCCTTCGACGCGGTTCCAGTCCATTGCTAACCTCCTCCGGTTGCATGTGGTTGCGGAAAGAACCTGGGTCAGCTTAATTTTGTTCCGGGCTTTTCGTCGCAGAAATAGGCCGCGGGTCTTTTTTGTCGTCACGGCCAGAACTTTGCGCCATCTGCTTACGATACTTTGGCGCTAACCCGCTCCGGCTTTTTTCTATTTCGGCTTGTGCTTCGTCGTCGCCAGTCGCTCGCGGTATGCTTCCAGTCCGCGTCGCCAATCCTGCCCGGGTTGCCATTCGCCCCTTTCGTCCATGGCGCCGGACTCCAGCATTGCGGCTGCGATCTCCCAGTGGCGGTCCACCCACCCCTGAATTTCCGATTCAGTCATCTGGTGAGACCGGCAGATTCGTTCTGCCATCGCTCGGGCAAGCGGTTCAATATTCGATGACATGGTGAGACGTTATGCGCCGCTTGCGTGGCAAAAGCGTGTTCGCCGGCTTTGAGCACACTGGTTACTGAAAACGCCGCTCCGGCGGGTTTTCCTATTCCGGGCCCTGCGGCTGCAGCGCCTCTTCCGTGATCGTCAGGATCATCTCTAAGTCGCGCCCCATGACGTAAGGGTCGGCGCTCTGTAGAGCAGCGCGAACCAGCATCTGGATATCGACTAATGCTTTCTCAGGGTCCGGGGCCTGCTGGTTGTCACTCATCAAATCCCCCTGTGCCGTAGCGGTCAGTTCGCTCTGGCAATACCAAAAGCTTAAAAAATGCGAACGCGACCAGGCCGATGACTAAACCGAGAACCGGGCGCTCACCAAAGTACTCGCTGATCAGCGCACCAACAAAACCGCAGACAACTAGACCGCCGAGCCAGATGAAAATCGTTTTCAAATTCAATACCGTTCACAGGGATCAAAATCCTCTAGGGCTTCGGCGAATTCAATCCGCGGCTTCAGTTTCCCTCTCGGTCCGCGTTTAGCTTAGGCTTTATTTGAATGTTGTCGCCACGTCCGGCAAATAGGCTATCAGTCCGATTAGAACAATAAATCCGACAGCGATCATGAGAAGCATGGCCTTCTGAGGTCCACCAATCTTTCCCAACTCCGGGTTTGGTTCGCCTGGCACGGGCGATAGGCGCTCTCGTTCGGTCATACGACTCCCCCTGAAATTGGCGGGAGCACAACACTCTCAGTCACCGATAAAGGCCGGGATCCGGTCGGTGATAAATCACTATGCGCCTATCGACACAGCTCGAGCGACTCAATTAGTGGCGATGCCGGTATCGTGAAGGTAAGGTGCTGGGCAGCTATTTATCCCTCTCCAAGCTTCCGTTTGCCCCACCTAAGGCTCTTCTTGCCTTCCGGGTTGCCGATCGGCGATGGAGTGTCGCCGTACACGGCTCGATAGAAGTTGATCCGGGCCCGCTCTCGATCAGCTTGCGGGCGGCGGCGTCCGGATTTGCAAAGGGGCGTGCTTGGATTCAGAGAGGTTCACTGATTGTTCGATTCTTTTAATGAATCAATCATTGCGCGATGATCTTCGACTTCATCCGGCGTCATCTTCTGAAAATCCTCTTCAGAAAAAGACGGATCTGCTCGAATAATAAATTCCTCTTCATTAAACCTTCCGGATACCAGCCGCGAACCGTCATCAAACCAGTATGACTTGTGTTCACCAAACGTTTCGGTGGCGATCCGCCCCCAATCGCCACGAGCCAATTCGTCCTGCACTTCTTCGATCGCGACTGCGCCGCCTCCTGCTTGTTTCTCTGTGAGGAAATCTTGCGCCTTTCCCATGTTCTCTCACTCCGTGGCCGGTTCAGTTTTATTCAGCCCCGCTTCGTCGGTAGCCTCGCCGGCCTCACGAGCTAGCCGCTCCTCCCTTAGGCGCTTGCGGTTTCTGGCGAATGCTTCGGCCGCTTTCACGTTCTCAGCCGTCGCCAATCTTGCCTCGGCTTCCCGACGTTCTTTGCGAGCCTGCTTCTGCTCTTTTGAAAGGGGTCTACGTGGTTCGAATTTGTCGAACTCTTTCATTTTAGTTGCCCATCTCGAGCCCGATCTCTCGGGTGCCATACACTGTATAGATCGTGGTCGGCCGCATGTGTGCCTCCATTAGACAAATACAGCGCCGCGCGCCGCCTAGCACGCGCGGGCAGTTTCTACTAAAGGCGAATCGGATCAGGCCGCGTTGGCCTCGATCTTGTGGATATTTGCGTTGGCTGGTGGTGCGCCACGAATGGCGATCCGACGAGGTTTCATAGCCTCGGGGATTTCTCGAACCAAATTGATCTGGAGCAGGCCATTATCGAACGTCGCGCCCGTTACCTGAACGTAATCAGCCAAGCTGAATTGACGTTTGAACTGGCGAGTCGAGATGCCGCGGTACAGATATTCTCGCTTTGCTTGTTCGGTCTTGGTGCCTTCGATGGTGACAACGTTCTGCTCGGCGGTGATGGAAATCTCGTCGGGCGAGAAACCGGCAACTGCTAAGGAGATCTGGTATCGATCCTCACTCAGCCGTTCAATATTGTAGGGCGGGTAAGTATCCCCGGCGGCACGTTGGGCGGTTTCCGCGAGGTCCAGGAGGCGGTCAAAACCAATGGTAGACCGCGACAATGGCGATAAGTCATATGTGCGCATAGCCAAATCCTCCAAAGAGCAAGATGGTATGAAGCACCGGACACGACCGGTGCCCGCCTTCAGCCCGGGTCCTGAGGCACCCGAGCGCCACCATCAGGTGGCGACAAGAAAATTAGAAAACCCGGACAGGGTTTCTAGAGAGAGCAAAATTTTCTTGAGCCGACGAGAGAGAAGGGTGCGGAAATCTGGCGAATCAGCCGCACCGAGCGGATGCTTCCGTCGTCCACCGGGCATTACATTTAGAACAGTGCCGCTTGTTGGTGACGACATCGGACGAATATTGCGAACTCACCGATGCTGCGCAAAAGCAGGTGTTGGGTCCCTCGGGACGCGACCATCGAACAGGAAGTTCACGAGCAACACGATTTGCCCATCTGCGCTCAGAACTTTTCTGAAGATGTTTCGGGTAGACCATGGCGTACATAGCGAGCTCCCTTTTGTGGGCGGGAGCACTGGAGTGTCTCTCTGTCGCTGGCGCCTGTTGGTATCGTGCCTACGATATTCTCTATATAGGAAGTCCACTGACTTTAACTAGGGCGCGCACTGGAGAGCCGAGCACCAGAAAATTAAAGAAAGCCGATTCGCCTCCAGCAATGGCAGTCTTTGAAATGTCCCGACGTCTCGTGCATCAAAGTCTCCTGTTACCTATAACAGGTTTCTTTCCGCTCCGGCTTTTGACGGGTATCGGGTCGCCCGATGAGGGGAACTCCGTCTACAGGGTGAGCAAGGCAGAAAGCGCTGACCGAATCGCTTCGGGGACCCTATGTTGCCACCGCGAGGTGTAAATTTCGCCCGAGCTGTATAAACAGCATGCCCCATTCGAAACAATGTTGAAGCTTCAGCGTTGCCTCTCCCGAAGCATTGGGAGACGACTATGGCGACAAGGGAGCGGATTTTTTTCTCGGGTGTGGCAACAGCAGCCCTGCTGATTGGAATTGGATTCGGCGGTGGCATATTGCTGGGACAAGCGGCGCTAGAACCAGCTCAGCATGCGTCTCAACCCAAGTTGGCGGCGAAATCGCTTCCCCCCGCAAGAGTTGTTCTGCCAGCGCCTACGGAAATGGCGCCGAGTCCCCCCGCGTCGGCATCGGCTCCCCTCGTACAGGCAGCAACTACAACCACTCTGGAGCCACAACCGACATCTCCACAAGATCATTCTCACGTTGCTTCGGTAAATGCCATTGAAAGCGCAAGACAGGCAGAGCACCGGCGGGAAGCTGAAAAGAAGGCCGAGGCTGCCGAACGACGTAAGAAGGCCGCTGAACGCGACCGCCATAAGCAATACGTAGAGAAGAAGGCGCAGCAAGAAGCAGCGCTCGAGCAGCAAGCACAAGAACAACGCCAACAGGCACGTAAACCCGCGGGACCGTTTGGTTTGTTAGCTTTCGATGACGGCGCCGAACCGGTGAGGCCGACTAGCTTCTTCGGCAATTGATTCCCTGCCGCAGTCAGCGGCGGTCGGCGACTTGGGTAAGCTCCCCACTTCGATGGCGACTCCCAATGGTGGAGCTTCAAGCGTCATCGAACTGGTCCAGCTTCTTGCCTAAACTCTCGCAGCTATGGTGGCCGTACACGCGCTCAACCGTCGCGGTCGTATCGCCGAGCAGCTTGGCGACGTCGTAGATCGAGACGCCGGCCTGGAGGAGGTGAGTGGCCCGGGTGTGCCGCAGGATGTGCGGGAAGCCTTTGGCGGGGAGACCCAGGCGCTTCAGGTGCCGATTGAACGGCGTATAGAAGTCCTTCTTCGATAACAGACGTTCGCTTGGGCCACGGCCGGCGGTAAGGCGGGTTAGCACCGGAAGCAGAGGGCGAAGGATTGGCGTGATTGGCTTGCGCTTCTTTGACCGGCGCTGCTTCGCGGAAGCATTGTCCGGTTGAAGGTGAATATGCCCTCCGTCGAAGTCCACTTGGCCCGCTGTCAGGTTCTCGATCGCGCCCCGGCGCGCGCCCGTGTGATAGGCGAGGGCGATGAAGTCCTTCAACTCGCCTTCGGCGGTCTCGTGGGCCAATTTAAATTCGGCCTTGGTGAGATAGACAGTTCGAGATGGCGGCTCTGGCGGCGCCTCAATCAGAGGCATGTCGCTGTGACAGATCAACTCGTGTTTGAGGGCGTAGCGCGCCGCGGTGCGTAGGATCAGGAGCTCGCGGCGGATCGAACCATCGCGGCCAATGAACGTGGAGCGCCTGCGAAGAGCGGGCCGCACCTGGCCAGCCCGGCGGGCATCTACGTAAGCAGCGCAGGCTTGGAGCCGGATCCGGTTCAGCGGCGTGTCATTGAAGAACATCTCGATATAGGGACGTGCGGAGCGCGGCCGCTTCACATCAATGCGTTCGCGGTCTATGTGCCTTGCGATGTAGAAGTCCAGAATTTTGGTGACGGTGACGTGCGTGACGTTCATGCCACGAGGCTTCTCCGCCGGCGTCGCCCGCCACTTAGCGAGATAACGCTCAAACATGTGGTACGCGTCGGCAAGGTCTTTGGTCTTTAGGCTACAGCGGCGCGTCTGACGGGCGCGCTTATCGTACCAGTGAACGTACCAAATTCCATTCGATCGTTTGGCGATCCACGGCAGTTCACGAAGCTGTCGTCCCATTGTTTGCTCCTGTGGTTGGGAGCATAAGGGCGCGTCAACTTGTGGCCCTCAGTCAATCTTGATTTGTGCGGTGTTTTCGCACCGACAAAGTCAACAAAATTTCGATGCTCATTGAATGCGATCGTTCGGGGGATGTCGTTTTTGTTGGCTTTGTCGGTGCTGTGGATAAATTGTTGGGACGGGAGAAATGCGTCAAGTCTTGTGCGTTTTGATTCGCAGTAACTCGTTCTTTGTTGCGGGGTACGAGGTGCAGCAATCCCGCTGACCTGGCGGGGTATGCACGCGTTTGCGTCGTGGTGCGGCTTGCGGCACGCCGCGTGTGGCCAATGCCACTTCCGATCCCGTTTCCGGCCCGGGCTGGTCTCTCTTGTAGTAGGGTTCGGTACGATTCTCGCCATGCCATACAGGAGATGGGCTTTGCGCAGACTTTTGGTGTTCACAGTACTTTTGTTGAGCGCCTCGTTAGCTAGGGCTGAGCCAGTTGTATTGGCGCCGACGAACCTGGGGGCGTGGGCGAGGTTATCGGAGGACGACTTCAAGACGGAGGTCAATCAGATACGGGCGCGCTGCACTTGGGAAGTTAACCGCATGGTGATTTTGAGCGGGGGCATCCCGCCGGGCGATCGGGAACGTCTGTATTCGTCTTGCACGTTGGCAGCGGGGCTCGTTACGTATTCCCCACAACAGTTTCGCGCGGCGGCGGACGCCTGGAACGCGAAAAACCCCACGCGCAGGGCCCATGGTTTAGAGATTGATTAATCGCTTTCGACCATGACTCCAACGCGCCGACCGAACAGATTACAACAAGCGGTCAGGCCACGCCAAAATCCTTTAAAATTGCGGGATACATGCGTTTCAGCTTTAGCTGTGAACCCCGCTATCAGGAAACAGACACCGCAGTCTTTTTGTCGGTTTAAGCCACCGGGCTGCATCCTGAGACCTGTGCAAATACCAAGATTGGGTTCCGCTTCCGTTACCGTTTCCGGCCCGGTAACGAAGAGTCGGAAACGAAGCTGCGCCGCCGGGCCAAGCCATTGATTTTACTAATAATATGGTTTCCGCCATGATAGTAATGGATTTCGCATATCCTTTTGAAATTCCGCCAGTTTTCGTTACCGGTTGTATTGAGAGAGAGGGGGTCTATACCCCCCTCTCTCTTTCAACACCCCCGCAATAGCGCTTCCGGTAATAGTTTCCACGCTGGCCAATGCGTTGGTTGACGTCTTAGCCAATTTTTTCCACCGCAGCGCGCTTTCGTCACGCGAACGGTTTAGGCGTCCCGATTTCTTTTCGCATCGACGCCGCTGCTCCGATCAAGTGGGCGCGATGAGATTTTCAATCGAATGGTCGTGCCGTCCACTGCCGTCGGAGGACTTTGCGGGAGCGGTTATCGTTGCGCATGGAAACTCGTCGCGCGAGGATCGCGGTTTCAAGCTTTAAGCACTCGATGGCGAAAGGATGGTCGCTATGAAACGGACGATTGAGTTTGCAGGAATTTACGGTGGCCTTTGCGTGCTAAGTTGGCAGCGACGCAACGCTCACGATTGAGGCGCGAGGCGCACCTGAGCGGATGGGAGATTGGGCATGGCTTGCGGCGGAAGTTCGGAAGGGGTGCAGCTTTGTGTTTCGGTGGCTCCCGGGACGTGGGATTCGATCCGTAACTTCAGCGCGCGGGTTGCAGAGTTTGTATCAGGATTAGTTTCAGAATACGGCCCGGTGTTTTTATTGGTGGCGGTGGTGGGAGGAGCTCTTATCTGGGCTGTTACGCGATACGACGAGGCCCAGGAAGTGGCGCAACGTGAACGTGATCGGGAATATCTACACCGCCTGAATGAAAATTGGCGCAAGGCACACGAGCCGGAGCAATGAGCCTCGGCTCGCAGGGGTGTTTTATTTTCAACGACATTTCAAAGGACGCGCGGGCGCACTTTCTCCTGCTGCTCCCACGTCCAAGAACTGAACGAAAAACGGTCCTCGACAGCCGGTCAATCGAGTGTGAGTCTCGATAGCATCTGTGATGTCTTGGCCGGGCCAGACCGCCACGAATGGATTAGGCGGGTAGGAACGGACGGTTTGCTCAATCTTCATGTTTGTTTCTCCTTCAGGGAGCGGGCGGCGACGTGATAGGGCAAAACTAGATTTAGTAGCGCTACCGGCCTGCAGACAGCCCTGGATCACGGCGCCGATGCAGTCCGTTTTCAGATAGAGTGATTTCACCATTCGCTAGTAATAGCTCGCAAGCGGCATGAACGCGGGCGCGTGATATCGATTGTATTTCTTTGGGCCAATTCTCAAACAATCCATGCTTTCCGCTTTTGGTTACATATATGCCCTTGTCATAAAGAGAATCCAAGGATTGAAGAGCCAGCATTGAATCAGATCGCGCTGTCGAACTGGTGTCAGATTGTCTTTGAATGGGGATGAGCCGATGTGTGGTTTCGTCCCGTTTGCACACCCGTTCGCCGCGGAACATGTGCTCAACCGGCATGTTGTGAAGCGGATTTCCGTCTCTATCGGTCGGGATACCGACAACAGTCTCTTCTCCCTTCCTCATCAATCCAATGGTCACCCGTGGCCGATCGAGAAATATCGAGGATCCTCGCAGCGATGCCGCAAGTTCTGTCATATTCCGCGGTTCCGCATCCTTTCGTGGGTGATGTGTTACCAGCAAGGCGCAATTGTGGGCTTCGGCTTGAGATTCAAGAAAATTGAAAAGTTCATTTGGTGCGTCCGAACCGTCTTCGTCGCCGCTATAGTATTTTCTGGTGGGATCCACGACGATCAAGCAGATTTTCATTTCGGCATAACGCGCAAGCGTTGCCTTTAGATTTGTTGTCTCGTTACCGTAGATTATCAGCCGCTCCAGGCCCGTGCAGCCGGCGGCCATCCGGTTTAAGCGCTCCCATATCACAGCTCGGGAGTCTTCACCGCCGAACAACACGACAAAGCCTTCTTGCTTCGGAACGTCGAACCCACACCACGCGCCGCCGCCTGTCGCTACTGTGAAAGCGAGCTCGGTCACGGCTGTACTTTTTCCGGTCTTTCGTTTCCCGCCTAGCAACGTGATGCAGTTTGTCGGGATTAGTGACTCGACTAAAAAGCGCACGGGCCCCGGCTTCGAATGCTGTTCGGCGCGAATGCTGGCGAGGAGCGGGGCGTCGTAACCACACTCACTCAACAGCGCCAGCTCCTCCTCAATTTTCTTAACCCTGACGGCTACTCTCTTTAAGAATGCGCTTGCACGTTCCCCGTCGCGCACGAGAAAATAGGAATCGCAGTAGGGATCGGGAACAGCGTGTGGTTGGTAACCGATAGGGCACGGCGCAGTCATGTCCGTATGGAGATCAAAGATCGCGTCCAGAGAGTCGATCTTGGTTGATCCCTCACACCGGGCTATGTACTGGCTTCCGAACTTAACGCCTAAGGAGCGGCCCCACACAGTGCGCAGTCCAGCGAGTTCATCGATTTTCGTGACGAGGCCGACGTCCAAAACCAGGGTGTCCTTGGGCCACCGCTCTTTTCTAGTGGTGTCGACGGGTACGCCAGCCTCAAGCAAGACCTCGTCTTGCGCTTTAGCAGTGCCCGCGCTTACGTACGAAACGCACCCAGGCAATAGAGTGTCTGGGTCGTAGACGCTGGCAAAATCTAGCTCGTCCCAATGGCTGCCGCATACGTACTGCCGCGTCGCAGGATCAGACACGACGAAGCGAAAGATATTGAAAGTGTAATCGATCGGCGCAGGATCGTTAACGAACCAGCCTTTCGGGTTATCCTCTGGGGTCGGTTCGAATTCGATTTCTGCCAATGATTGACTCATACTCATCTCTGGTCACCTGCGTTGCCTTGAACGCTTGGCGTAGGCATCCGCCATCCTTCACTTGTGGAGGTACGGCGCCGGCTTTCCATCCAAGCATCGAGGTCCGCGGTGGTGTAAACTACGCGGTCCGGCACAGGATTGATGTAAACGGGGCCACCTCCCTTTACACGAAGGCGTTCAAGGGTAGCTGTAGACAAGCGGACGTGCTTCGCCGCTTCACGAGTATTAAGATAACAGGGCATGAAACACCCAGAGAATCAAAGGGGGGAGTTGGTCCTGTCTGTGACCGGCTGCTGCCTCTACGCCTGAGGCTACGACGCGCGTCGGCGGTCCCGCGCGCCGGCAAGCCACCTGACAGCTGAAAACATGTTGCGCCCGAAGGCGACCTATTAGGCTTGCGGGCGTAGTACTAGCACAGATTGCGCTTAACGTCTCCCCTTGCATTCTTTTTTTGCGCGGTTGAACGTTCAACTCGCCACACGAAGTTTTTCTTCGAACAACACGACATTGTCGGCGCGGATTTTCTCGGGTGAGTGCTCAATCGGCTTTGGCCCGATGATCTTGTTGAGCTCATCCGCGAGAATTGCCGCTACGGCACGCTTTTCGGCGAGCATGTCGTATTTATCGTAGGTCGCGGTCACGTCGCCCTCGAGATGGTCAAGCA
This sequence comes from Nitrobacter vulgaris, assembly GCF_031453995.1. Lineage (NCBI taxonomy): Bacteria > Pseudomonadati > Pseudomonadota > Alphaproteobacteria > Hyphomicrobiales > Nitrobacteraceae > Nitrobacter > Nitrobacter vulgaris. Next base: position 194,588 of record NZ_JAVDPZ010000002.1, read on the forward strand.
ACGCTTTAACGTCCTCGCGCCTGGCTCCGCCACGCCGCGCAATAGTCGCCGCCGTTCGCCGGAGGTCGTGCGGTGTGAAGTGCTGCATACCGAGAAATTCCCGGATGCCTATTCGCTTCGGCTTCTTCCCCTTGGCCGGTCGTCCGTTTAATGCTGCAGCCAATGCGTCGCGTGTGAGTGGGGCAGGGCCGTTCTTCCCTTCTGGCTTTTGACTGTCGGATGGCGCTTCTTGCATCGATTGAAGAGCCCATGATGTGAAGACAGCCAACTGGCTTTCGAGAACAATTACTTCTTCCACGATTGAAACCGCTATACCGTTCAACGGCACAATCACATCCCGTCGCTTCTTCACGCGGTTCTTTGGGATATGATATTGCGGATCCCCTCCATCGCGGCCCGTTAACTCGGAGATCAGGGCGCCAGCGGATTGACCCGGCCGAACCATGGTCGCCAGCACGAACTTGAGTGCTAATGCTACGGGGCGGCTCGCGGGCAAACGAGGATCATTCAAACCCCACCACAGTTTCCTTATTTCCTCATCAGTTAGAACGCGCTCGCGCGCCGTTTCCTGGTAGCGTCGCCTCATGTCCACGACCGGGTTGCTCGGAACGTGTTTGCGGCCCGGCTCTTTCGCCCAGGAAAAGAGTGTGTGAAGAATTGATTGGGTGCGATTTGCGCTCACCGGCGCTGAAGCGCCAATTTCCTCGATCAGTTCAGCCACGTCGTCGTCTGTAATCTCAGAGGCGATTCGGCGCTTCCACTTGTCGCGAGCTCGTTTCAGGTAGCCTTCGTCATTCTTCCATGACGATTTTCGAGGCTTGGCGTACTCATCGAGATAGAGTTGGGCCAGCTCATCGAATGTGATTCGGTCACGCTTTGGCCGTTTAGCCCGCTTTTCCGCACCGGGATCAGAACCCGCGGCAATTGCGCCGAGCAGGATCTTCGCCTGGTTTCTGGCTTGGTCGGGCGCAATCTTGCCGACAGCCGCTATTGTGAAACGCCTGGTCGGTGCCGTCCGGCCGGTGCCGGCGCGGTAGACAACAATAAATGACTTGGCGCCTGATGGCCGGACCCGGACGCCAAATCCCGGCAACTTCTCGTCCCAGACGGCATACTCGGATTCTTGGGCCTGCAAACCGTCAACCACGGTTTTGGTGATGGTTTGCCTGCTCATTCGACCTCCGGGAAGCACAGGGGAAGCACCGCTCTGCTAATCATAGAGGGTCCAAGTAGCAGCGATGTAAATTCTAGCGGCAGGTTTCGGTTGTCTCGCAAGTCACGGCGGGTGTAGGACGACGAGCGAGGGAATAGCTGGTATGTTTTGGGTACTGCAGGTCGTTGGTTCGAATCCAGCTGCCCCGACCATTTTGTTTGATATTTATCAAAATAAATCAATAATTTACGACGACTTTCGAATAGCAAAAAAGTTACAATCCGCAACAGTTCTCCGGGGCAATTTTCCGTAACTTTGACCCGGTTCGGGGTTTGAAGCTCCCGACGTTTCAAGGCAACGATGGGCAGAGCCGTCGAATTGAAGCAAAGGCCGAACGCTGCAGCTTTGAATCAATCCAAAGCCAATGAACCGTGCCCATTCGTCGGGTGCGTGACCAAAGACGGGATCAAGCTGGCCTTGGGCGAGAAACTGGACATTTGGCCTAAAAGCATCCGGGAAGTGGCAGAGGAAGAATGGCCAAATGAGCAGTTGGACACTTGTAACCAAGAGGCCATCCGAAGGGGATGTGGCGGTTGATCTTACGGTCGACGGCGGTGATCCGCTCACACTAGGCTTAGTCGAAGCTGAGGGATTAGAAGCCGCATTGGGCAATGCGCTTACAAGCGTCAATGACGCGTCCGGCCGAATTTCATGCGTGAACGTAGGCGTGCAAATCGTCATCGCGGTCGATAAGACAGCGATAGCTACTCTTACGCATGACAAGGCAGAGCTGATGCGCAGCCAGTTGAAAGAGCTTCTGGCGGGCAACGGCACTGAATTTAGCGATTCAAGTGCCGTCGAATAGACATGTGCTGAGGCTTGAGCAGATCATCCTGCGCCTTGATCCGGATTGATCCGAGCGGGTTGCGGCCCGTTACTTTGGCCGCTGCAACTCCGGTGAATTGACCCACTTTATAGCGTTATCGGTCTGCCAGATTACCTTTAGCTTTGGATGTCGTTCCAATTCCTGCGAAAGCCGACAAATCTTTTTGAGAGCACAAGCGACGGTTGTCGGAGTGATAGACTTGGAAGCATTGTCGGACATTTGTGATGCTCCACACGTTATTTCCATATAAATATAGCGTAGGCAACCTAAAGATGTCTAGGCGTAAAGCGTCGTGAAATGAGGATGCAATATTTCGTGATCGTCCGCCGTCAGTGACCCGTGAGCTCCACGTGTGCAAGCCGACTATCGTATGGAAATAGCAGCTTCCGTCGCAAAGCGCATGAATGATCAATTTCGCGAAAATCAGGATAACCGTTTTGCCGACGCATGACGACGCATCGCCCTCAACAGTCAATAATCAGGTGTGCCGCGCGGATTTTCCTTAGCCCAAGTCGTAATCGCTTCATTTGGAACGACAAGCGATGACGGGCTGCTGGGCGCGTAAAAGCTCTTTCCACTCTCCACAGAATAAGCGACGCCACCCCATACGGCCTCGTCATTCAAATGTATGCTTCCAACTTCTGGATTGATGTTGCTCACAGTCGTGATCTTGATTTCAAGGCGTCCATGTTGGCTGTTTCTAATCGCTGCTCGATCACCAATCTTGGCGTTGCGATAGTAGCACTCGATTTCTTCGGCCGTTTGATCTTGGCTCGGGTCAACATAGGTTCGGGGAGGAGACATATTTTAAGCAGCCTTCTGAGAGATTGTGGGGTATGATCGCCTCAATGATCTTCTGGCGTTCACTCAACACACCTTGCGGCAACACGCCATAGTTTCCGTCATCGTCGCTTTGGTGTGATCGAGGAGGGGGACGAACGGTTCATCCATATACCCACCCCGGCGGAAGGCATCGGCGGTGCTATGCCGGAAGCTAGAGAAATTCCGGCTCTTGTCCTCTTGACGCCAACGTTCTTAAAGTAGCCCGCAAAGAAACGCGACGGCGTCGCGAATGAGGATCGCTTTCCGTTCGTCACCGGACCATGGATAGAGTAGAGTTGCCCCGACCATCAATCGGTATCTCAGAGCAATTTCGATCGACGAAACCTCCCAGAAGGACCAGATGGGAGGTGGGAAAGCCGAGACATGATAAGGGCTGTCGATTGGAGACGATCGATCCGGATCAGCGAGGTTGATGGGACGTTCACGATGGTGGGAAGGACGAAACAATGAGCAGTTGGGTGCTAGGTGCTCGGAAGCCGCTCGAAGGCAACGGCATCGAGATCGACCTTGCGATTGATGGTGGTGATCCGCTCACGTTGGATGCGGTCGAAGCTGAGATCCTGGAAACTGGGTTGGGCAAAACACTCGCGGGCATTGATAACGCGTCCGGCCGAATTTCATGCGTGAACGCAGCCACCCAAATCATCGTTGCAATCGATAAGATCACGGTTGCATCGCTGAGATATGAAAAGGCGGAGCTACTTCGCAACCACCTAAAAGAACTTCTGGCAGGCAGAGGCACTGAATTTACCGATTCAGGCGCCGTCGAAGATCCGCTAGGTACTCCCGTTCCTTGATAAGGGAGATCGAACCAGACCTAGTTCGCGAAGGTGTTGAACGAACCACCGGTGCGTGCGGATACCGGTTCGCGTGAAGAAAACGCGTCAGATTAAGATCTGAGAGCTTCGCCTCTGAATTTTCCATCAGAAGCGGAAAAGCTCCAAGGCGGCATGGATCGCATTCATGCGTCAGACACAGGCGACGCATATTTTGTCTTGAAAGCATCCGCATTCAAAAAAAGGGGCACGCCAACCGGCGCACCCCCGTTGATACTTGCCGAGCGACGATCAGTATGGGCAGATCGTGCGGCCCCAGCGCGGGCTAAAGTAGCACCCGCCATAGCCCATACCAGCGCCGTAGCCTAAGCCGTAGCCCAAGCCGCCGTAGCCCCAGCCGCGACCGCGACCCCAGCCGCCGCCACGACCCCAGCCACCGCCGCGACCCCATCCGCCGCCGCGACCACGGCCGCCGCCGCGACCCCAGCCGCCGCCACGGCCGCCGCCGCCGCGACCACCACCGCGCGCTTCCGCCGAAGTAGTCGATCCGGCGACCAGAACCGAGGACACGCCAGCAACGCTGATAAAATACACGCCAACCATCGCCGCTGCCGCCAGGACGCGAGTGATGATGCTACGTTGCGCGCTCGAACTTTTTTGAATCATCAAGTGAATCTCCAACTCTGTTTGGCACCGTCGTGAAGCAGACCTCGTATTCGGAACAACCATTGTCGCGAATATAAGGCAATCAGTTTGCCTTGGTTTGGTGCATGATAAAATAACATTTCCAACGAACTTGAGCGTTGCCGCTAATCGAGACCAGGGTCGGCTTCCGCTCAGTCAAGGGTCGGCAGCTAACGTGTTAAGGTTCACGCAACGATGGCGAAAAAGACGCGATACTCACGATATAACAATCGATGGTTGTATATAACAACTTTTAGTTGCGTGTATTTTAATCCAAGTTTTCTGGTCGAGCCGTCGTGAACTTCCTGTGCCGCAGAAGCGACGCAAAAGGGCAGGCATAACGTGGCTCCCTTGATGGCGTCATTTAGCCGCATCACCCAGGTTGGGCTTCGCGAATACGAGGCGGCGCCCGAATCCTCCCTCGAGATTGCTCCGCAGAGGCTCATGTCAAAAAAGCACACCTATGTTCTCGGTCTCAACACCTATGATCACGACGTGAGCGCCTGCCTGCTTCGAGACGGCGCCGTTGCTTTCGCTATCGCCAAGGAACGGATCACGCGCGAAAAGCACGCCAGCGGATTCTTCAAGGAGGTCATTGACTACTGTCTCGGAGCCGAAGGCATCGCCATCGGCGACATCGATCTGGTGGTCCGCAATTGCTACATCCTTCCCGTTCCGGAAATGGAGGAGCGGCTGATCTATCAGGACATGCCGGGATTCCTTCTCCCCGAAGAGCGGCTGGACGCGCACGACCATCCGTATTTCCGCTCGCGTTCTGACAAGGTGGTGTCAATCTCACACCATCTGGCGCACGCCTATAGCGCCTTTGCGGCCTGCCCGTTCGATGAGGGCGCAATCATGATCGTCGACGGCGTCGGCAGCTATCGATCGGACGTGACCGAGCCCTATCCGGAAAGTGACACCGCATCGCCGCTCGCGCGCGAGTCGGAGAGCTACTACCAGTTCAGCGGCAAGTCGCTCGAATGCCTGAAGAAGGTTTGGATGGAGCCGGACCGCGGCTTTTTCAGCGACGAATTCTACAACATGCCAGGGCTCGGCGCGCTCTACAGCCGCGCTTCCACTTATGTATTCGGCGACTGGAATAAATGCGGCGAGCTGATGGGGCTCGCACCGTACGGACGCCGCGAGCAGATCAAGTCGCTGATGGACATCACCGACAATCGTCTCACGGTCCCGCGCTGGTCGGCCGAATTTAACCAGCCCTACATCGCTGAAGGTGGCGGAAAATGGGACAGCAGCCCCTCCATGCGGCATTGGGAGGATATGGCATGGCGGGTTCAGGACGACACAGAAAAGGTGCTGCTTGCCCGCGCCAATTGGCTTCGGGAAACCACGGGCGCGAAAAACCTCTGCATCGCCGGCGGCGTGGCGCTGAACTGCGTGGCCAACGGACGCGTCGCGCGGGAAGCCGGATTCGAAAACGTCTGGATTCAGCCAGCGGCGGGTGACGACGGCATCGCCATCGGCTGCGCTCTCTACGGTTGGCTCGAAGTGCAGAAGCAGCAGCGCGGCTTCGTGATGGAGCACGCCTATGTCGGTCGCGGTTATTCGGACGCCGAGGTCGAGGCCGCAACCCAGCGTTCGATCGTCAAGGTCCAGACGGCGGCGGTGAAAAGCTCAAATGTCTACGCCGAAACCGCGAAGCTTCTGGCGGATCAGAAGGTCATCGGCTGGTTTCAGGGGCGTTCCGAGTTCGGCCCGCGCGCGCTCGGCAATCGCAGCCTGATCGCCGATCCGCGCAAGGCCGATATGAAGGATATCCTCAACAGCCGGGTCAAGCACCGCCAGCCGTTCCGCCCTTTCGCGCCCATCGTGTTGGCCGAGCGCATGACCGATGTCTTCGAGGGCGACGAGGATTCACCGTTCATGCTGATCGCCAAGGCGGTTCGGCCGGAATGGCGCGACCGGATTCCGGCGGTGGTTCACGTCGACGGCACGGCGAGAGTGCAGACCGTGCGCGAGAGCACGAACCCCGCACTCTATCGGCTGCTGAAGGAATTCGAGGAGCTGACCGGCGTTCCCGTGCTGATCAACACATCATTCAACGTCAAGGGCGAGCCGATCGTAGAGACGCCGCGCGATGCCATGCGCTGCTTCCTGACCACGGGCATCGATCATCTGGTGTTACATGACACGGTGGTTTCCAAGACAGGCTTGCACCGGATCGTGGGACCGCTCGTCGGCGTCTACACCGACGTGGGCACCGTCGTCATGTCGAACCTCAGGCGAGCCTAAGGGGCCGCGGCGCCATTGCGCTGCGAGAACACCAGATTGTCAGGCCGCGACATAACGATTATATCCGATGGTGTCCGCCGGCTTTTCTGCCGGATCGGCCCGCTAGCAGCAGGTTATAGTGATCCATGACGGCACGTATCTTTAAGCCCGCCAAGAATGCGATGCAGTCGGGCGCTGCCAGAACGAAGGAATGGCAACTGGACTACGAGCCCGAGCAGGCAAGGGTGATCGAACCTCTGATGGGTTGGACCAGTTCCGGCGACATGAAGCAGCAGATCACGCTTCGCTTCGAGACCAAGGAGGATGCGATCGCCTATTGCGAGCGCGAAGGCATCCCCTATCAAGTGATAGAACCAAAGGTGAAGCCGGAGCGAAAAGCCGCCTACGCGGACAATTTTGCGTTTCGCCGCATCGAACCCTGGACCCATTAAGCGGGAGGATGGGCCGAACCAAGGCTGACCTTACCGGGAAGGGCCGGGCACCCTGGCCGGATTAAGGCGCGCGCTTCACGCCTGCCAAGCATTCTGGACTGTCATGGCGCTCCCTTCCGGTGTCGATCCAACGTCGTCAGATTTCGCGCGCAACGTCGAGGCGATGAAAACTCTGGTCCACGAATTGCGCGACAAGCTCGCGAGCGTCGTGGGCGGAGGCGGCGAGACAGCGCGAGCCCGCCACACCTCGCGCGGCAAAATGCTGGCCCGCGACCGTGTCGACCTGCTGCTCGATCCCGGCACCGCGTTTCTTGAGCTATCGCCGCTGGCAGCTAACGGCATGTACGGCGGCGACGTGCATTCCGCGAGCATTATCACCGGCGTCGGGCGCGTCTCGGGCCGCGAGTGCGTGATCGTCGCCAACGATGCGACCATCAAGGGCGGCACCTACTATCCGGTGACTGTGAAGAAGCATCTGCGGGCGCAAGAGATCGCGCGGCAGAACAATCTGCCCTGCATCTACATGGTGGATTCCGGCGGCGCTTTCCTGCCGCAGCAGGACGAAATTTTTCCGGACGAGCGTCACTTCGGCCGCATCTTCTACAATCAGGCCAACATGTCGGCGACAGGCATCCCGCAGATCGCAATCGTGATGGGATCATGCACCGCGGGCGGCGCCTATGTGCCTGCGATGTCGGACGAGAGCATCATCGTCCGCAATCAGGGCACGATCTTTCTAGGCGGTCCGCCGCTTGTGAAGGCGGCCACGGGCGAGGTCGTTACCGCTGAAGAGCTGGGCGGTGCCGACGTGCATTCGCGCCAATCCGGCGTCACCGATCATTATGCGCAAAACGACGCCCATGCGATCGGGATTGCGCGCCGTATCGTTTCCACCCTGAAGCCGCCGAAACACGCTGCGCTTAACATGCATGAACCGCGCGAGCCGCTGTTCGCACGGGAGGAAATCTACGGCGTGGTGCCGGCGGACGGTCGAAAGCCGTTCGATGTGCGCGACATCATCGCCCGCATCGTTGACGGTTCGGAGTTTGATGAATTTAAGAAACTTTACGGCCAGACGCTGGTGTGCGGCTTCGCCCATATCTGGGGATATCCGGTCGGCATCGTCGCCAACAACGGCATCCTGTTCAGCGAAAGCTCGCTGAAGGGAACACATTTCATCGAGCTGTGCTGCCAGCGCGGCATTCCGCTGGTATTCCTGCAAAACATTACGGGCTTCATGGTCGGTAAGAAATACGAAGCGGGCGGCATCGCGCGCGACGGGGCCAAGCTTGTCACGGCGGTTGCGACCGCGGGCGTGCCGAAGTTCACGGTGGTGATCGGCGGCTCCTACGGCGCCGGCAATTACGGCATGTGCGGCCGCGCTTTCTCGCCCCGATTTTTGTGGATGTGGCCGAACGCGCGCATCTCGGTGATGGGCGGCGAACAGGCCGCGATGGTTCTCAGTACGCTGCGCCGGGAGAATATCGAAGCCAAAGGCGGCACCTGGTCTGCGGAGGAGGAGCGCGAATTCCAGGCACCGATCCGCGCGCAATACGAGAACCAGGGCAATCCTTATTACGCCACCGCGCGGCTATGGGATGACGGGGTGATCGATCCTGCCGATACGCGCCTCGTGCTGGGACTCGGATTGTCGGCGGCCGCGAACGCGCCGATCGAGCCAACGACGTTTGGACTGTTCAGGATGTGATCATGGCGAAGCGTCCGCATTATCGCCGTTTCAGCACGCTCCTGATCGCCAATCGCGGTGAGATTGCGTGCCGCGTAATCCGTTCCGCCCGAGCCATGGGTCTGCGCACCGTTGCCGTCTATTCGGAGGCGGATCGCGACGCGATGCATGTTGGCATGGCCGACGATGCCGTGTTGCTTGGACCCGCACCCGCCCGCGACAGCTATCTCAACATCGAGAAAGTGATCGACGCGGCCCGCAAGTCCGGCGCGGAAGGCGTCCATCCGGGCTACGGGTTTTTGTCAGAGAATGCCGGTTTCGCGCAAGCCTGCGCCGATGCCGGCCTCGTGTTCGTCGGACCGACGGCGGCGATGATGACCGCAATGGGGACGAAGTCGGACGCCAAGGCGCTGATGCAAAAGGCAGGCGTGCCGCTGGTGCCAGGCTATCACGGCGAGGCGCAGGACGAAGCCACGCTGCAGGGCGCTGCGGACCGGATCGGCTATCCGGTTCTGGTGAAGGCGTCCGCTGGCGGCGGTGGCCGCGGTATGCGGATCGTGCGTTCGGCTGCGGAACTGACCCCGGCTATCGTCAGCGCCAGGCGGGAGGCCAAGGCGGCATTCGGTGACGACCGGATGCTAATCGAGAAATACGTTGAGAGCCCTCGGCATATCGAGGTGCAGGTGATCGGCGACAGCCATGGCAATCTGGCGTCTTTGTTCGAGCGTGAATGCACCTTACAGCGCAGGCACCAGAAGGTGATCGAGGAAGCGCCGTCGCCGACACTCGACGCCGCGCAGCGCGACAAGGTATGCGAAGCCGCGCGCAAGGCCGCCGCCGCGGTGAGCTATGTCGGCGCGGGCACCGTCGAGTTCGTATCTGACGGCAAGGACGTGTTCTTCATCGAAATGAACACCCGCCTACAAGTTGAGCATCCCGTGACCGAACTCATCACCGGAATCGATCTCGTGGAATGGCAGCTTCGGGTCGCGTTCGGCGAAAAACTGCCGCTGACGCAGGACCAGATCAGACTGAACGGCCACGCCATCGAAGCGCGAGTCTACGCCGAGAATCCAAATAAGAGCTTCATGCCATCTGTCGGCCGAATCAAGACGTGGCGCGCGCCCCCGGAGGTGGATGGCTTGCGCATCGATGCCGGCTACCGTGCAGGCGATGCGGTTCCGCCGAATTACGATGCCATGCTCGCCAAAATAATCGCGTGGGCACCAACCCGCGAAGCCGCGATCTGCCGGCTCAACCGCGGCATCGAAGAAACCGATGTCCGCGGCGTCGTCACCAACATTCCGTTTCTATCCGCGCTGGTCACGCATGCGGACGTGCGCGCCAACGCGGTCGACACGGGGTTTATCGAGCGTCATCTTCAAGACCTGACCCAGCCTTCAGCGGCACCGGGCGAGACCGAACTCGCGGCATCCGTCGCCGCTGTCCTACTGGCGGAAAGCAAGATGTCTCCAACGGACCAGGCATCGCCCTGGCGAACGGCGGGCTGGATGGTGGTCGGCCGACGTCGGCGGCGGTTCGTATTCCGTCAGGGTCAGGCCGAGCACGAGGTCACGTTTGTCTATGGCAATGGCCCGTACGAAATCCGGCTAGGAAAAAAGAATCTTGCATTCGCGTTTGCTGCGGACGACCGAGAAGGCATGATCCTCGCGCTCGATGGAATACGAAGCCATGTTGTCTTCGTCGTCGACGGACGCGAACTCTACTTGCGGACACGCAATGGGCGGTTCGAGTTGCACTGGGTCGATCCCTTTGGCGAAGACGATGAGGAGCAGACCGGCGAAGATCGCATCGTCGCACCGCTTCCGGGCACAGTGGTCGCGCTGCTCGCGGAAGAGGGGGCGCTGTTGGAGAAGGGTGCACCCATCCTCACGCTGGAAGTCATGAAGATGGAGCAGACCTTGCGCGCGCCCTACGCCGGTAAGTTGAAGGAGCTTAAATGCAAGGTCGGCGATATCGTGCAGGAAGGCACCGAACTCGCCGACATCGAGCCTGCGGCTTAGTCTGTCTCACGACCCGGAATTTCCGTCCCCGTGACTTTTCCGTCAGGGTCTATTCTCAGGTAGAGACCAGACACGTCATCAGGCCGATTCGTCTCCGGCAGTTTGCCGCCGGCCGGTATACGGCAATGGTCCGGGACCAACGTCCGCTAAAGTGCTGGCTACTTCTTCCGCCCCTTTCTGGCGGCATAGCGGGCATCGCGCGCCGCCTTGCGCTCGGCCTCAAGCGCCGCGGCGGCGGCGGCGGCTTCTTCTTTCTCCCGGGCGAGTTGCGCGGCGGCGACCGCAGCGGCCTCTGCCTCGCGGGCTTTTTGCGCGGCCTTCTCGACTTCGCGGGCTTGCCGCGCCTTCTCGCGGGCAGCCGCCTGGGCCTCGCGCTCGGCCTGTCTTTGCTTTACGGCGGGATCGTCGGGACCGGGCTTGGCGCGAAACTTGTCGAGAATATTTTTCCGGGCCTCCAGCGCCGCCTTTTGGCGGTCCACGAAGCCGGGTTCCTTGAATCCACTCATCTATCGAAAGCCTGTTCGTTCATCGCAATAGCAGGGTGTGCGGGGGTTTATAGCAGCTTCGCCATCGCATGCGTTGTGAAAAACGCCTGCGCGCTTTGTTATCCATTATTGTCGCTTATTTTCACGAAAATCGCGTGATTTTCAGTGCGCGCAATCCCCGACGCGGGTTGTTTTGCCGCATTACCAGTCCTCCGGCGGCCTGCCGAGCGCGCTTGCCGTGAATGATGCACGCCGATATAAGCGCCGCAATTCCCACGACCGCTGAATCAAGGACGATATCATGGCGATTGAACGCACCTTTTCGATTCTCAAGCCGGACGCGACTGCGCGAAACCTGACCGGCGCGATCAACGCCCTGATAGAAAAGGCTGGACTGCGCGTTGTGGCCCAAAAGCGCATCCGCATGACCCGTGAGCAGGCCGAGACGTTTTACGCCGTGCACAAGACGCGTCCCTTCTTCGGAGAACTCGTCGACTTCATGATTTCCGGGCCAGTGGTCGTGCAAGTGCTCGAGGGCGACAATGCGGTCCTCAGGCATCGCGAGATCATGGGTGCAACCGACCCGTCCAAGGCGGCCGATGGCACCATCCGCAAGCTCCATGCGAAATCGGTCGGTGAAAACTCCGTTCATGGATCGGACGCCGCCGAGACAGCCGCGATCGAGATTGCCCAGTTCTTCTCCGGCAACGAGATAGTCGGCTAGGCCAGATCTGGCGGCGCTCGATCGAAGGGAAGCTGACGTTGGATTCGCTTCTGCACGTCTTCGATCTAACGACGATCGCATCGGCCTTCGAGCAGTTTCGAAACGATGTAGATGATCCGGCATTCTGGCTCGCCGTCGGCAAGATCATTTGGATCGATGTTGTCCTGTCCGGCGACAACGCGCTGGTGATCGCGCTTGCCTGTCGCGGGCTGCCTCCCCAACTGCGTTTTTGGGGAGTGGTGCTTGGCGCCGGCGCTGCGGTCGGCCTTCGCATCATCTTCGCCGGGATCATCACGACCTTGATGGGGTTGCCCTACCTCAAGTTGGCAGGAGGGCTCGCGCTGCTGGTGATTGCCGCCAAATTGCTGGTGCCGGAAAAAGAGAGCGAAGAGGGAATCCCGGCGACCAGCCATCTCTGGGCTGCCGTTCGGGTGGTGGTGGTCGCCGACTTCGTCATGAGTCTCGACAATGTGATTGCGATCGCGGCGGCGGCGAATGGCAGCGTGCCGCTGCTGATCATCGGGCTGGCAGTCAGCGTGCCTCTGATCGTGACGGGCGCCGCGCTGATTATGATGCTTTTGACGCATTTGCCCTTTCTGGTCTGGGCCGGATCGGCGTTGCTGGGCTGGATCGCGGGCGAGGTCATCGCAACCGATCCGGCGGTTGCGCCACAGCTGCATCAATTCTTCGACACGGGCGCGGGTACCTTTCTGGATACAGTCCTGGGGTGGTTCGGCATCGCACCGCAATTTGCCTCCGGCGGACCCGGAGGCGAGGTATTGTGTGGCGTCCTAGGGGTTATGATCGTGCTGATCGCCGGGGCGATCTGGCGCAATCGCACGTGGGCCGCCGATAAGCGCTTCTAAAGCGTGGATAGATTTGGTGGCGACACGTGGGCCGGTCTCCGGCGTAGTTGGGCGCGATCCCGCGGTCGGCTCGGAAATGTGCTCCCCGGTCGCGAGGGGCGTGTTGGACTCGTTTGATCCGACAGAACTTGGTCAGATCACCAACGGCGAGATCAAGCTATCGTCCAGACTGGCCTTTGCCGACGTATTACAAATATCGCCATCCAGTCGCGTGCCACCACCCGCGACCAGCCGCAGCGCATCCGGGTAGATACGATGCTCGATCTCCAGCACGCGTGCGGCCAGTATCTCAGCTGTATCGTCGTCGCGGACGGTCACCGCGCCCTGCATGATGATGGGGCCGGCATCTGTTTCCGCAACAACGAAATGAACCGTGGCGCCAGAGATCTTCACGCCTGCGCGCAGGGCCTGACCGTGGGGGTCGAGTCCTCGGAATGATGGAAGCAGCGAGGGATGGATGTTGAGCATTCGCCCATGCCAACGTTGGACGAACTCAGCAGTGAACAGCCGCATGAAACCGCCGAGGCAGATGAATTCGATGCGCTTGTCGTCCAGAGCGGATTGCAGTTTGGCCTCGAACGCCACGCGATCCTTGCCAAATGGCTTGCTTTCAATGACGAGGGTCTCGATGCCGGCTGCTCCAGCTCTGGCGAGGCCCGCCGCGTCGGCCTTATTGGAAATGACGACCGCGATTTCAGCCGGAAAGTTCGCGGCTTTCGCGGCTTCCACCAGCGCCATCATGTTCGATCCGCGTCCGGAAATCAGGATGGCGACACGGCGTTTCATGCTCTCATTCCCTGCGGGGCGTTCTACATCGCGAGATCGAGGTGGCCCTCGTAAATGACACGGCCTTCATCGCCCGCGACGATCACGTCACCGAGCAACGAAACGCGTTCACCGGCCTGCGCCAACACGTCCACGACTTGCTGAACCGCATCACGGCGCACGATCGCGATCATTCCGATACCGCAATTGAAGGTTCGAAGCATTTCGCGTTCGGATATGCTGCCCTGATGCGCCAGCCATTTGAACACCGGAAGTACCGTCAACCTGGCGAGATCGATCCGCACACCGAGTCCTTCGGGCAATACGCGAGGGATGTTGTCGGTGAAGCCGCCTCCGGTGATGTGGGCAAGCCCTTTCACCGCGCCGGTTTCGCGGATCGCGCGCAGGCAGGATTTGACGTAAAGCCGGGTAGGGGTTAGCAGCGCGCCTCCCAAGGTCGTAACCGGGGCAAAAGGCGCTGGAGCGGCGAGGGCGGTTCCCGAAACTTCGACAATCTTGCGGACCAGCGAATAGCCATTGGAATGCACGCCGGACGACGCAAGTCCGATCACCGCATCTCCGGCAGCGATATCGCGGGTTGGCAACAGGGCGCCGCGTTCCGCCGCGCCGACTGCGAAGCCGGCAAGATCATAGTCACCCTCCTTGTAGAGGCCCGGCATTTCAGCCGTTTCGCCGCCGATCAGAGCGCAACCCGCCTCCCGGCACCCTTCCGCGATCCCGGCCACGATCGCCGCGGCCGTTTCGGGATCAAGCTTGCCGCAGGCAAAATAATCAAGGAAGAACAACGGCTCCGCACCTTGCACGACGAGATCGTTGACGGACATGGCGACGAGATCGATGCCGATGGTGTCGTGAATACCGGTTTCGATTGCGATCTTGACCTTGGTTCCAACCCCGTCGTTGGCCGCGACCAAAATCGGGTCCGTAAATCCCGCGGCCTTGAGATCAAACAGCCCGCCGAACCCACCGATCTCAGCATCCGCGCCGGCGCGAGCGGTCGCGCGAACCATCGGCTTGATGAGGTCAACCAGCCGGTTGCCGGCGTCGATATCGACACCTGCCCCGGCATAGGTAAGGCCATCGTTCTTGTCGGTCATGCAGCAGCGCTCGAAGACATTTTCCGGCTGGTTACGTCGGATTGCGGACTTGCGCAATGGCTCGCACGGGCTGTCCGCATATACTATGTAGACAAGGGCCGATCCCTGCGGCAAAGCCTTGTCTCCCGAAGGTTTTGTGCGGAAACCATCCGGAGCCTGGGAAACGTCGCGTGAGTATTCCAAATATCATTACGCTCGGCCGCATTCTGCTCGTGCCAGTCCTTATCTGGGCTATCGCCTCCAATCAGATGGAAATCGCGTTTGCCATCTTTGTGGTTGCCGGCGTCAGCGATGCGGTGGACGGGTTTTTAGCCAAGCGCTTCAATATGGCAAGTGAACTGGGCGCGCTTCTGGATCCACTGGCCGACAAGGCGCTGCTGGTCTCGATCTTCGTGACGCTCGGCATCCTGGGGGCCGTTCCCATTTGGCTCGTTATCCTGGTGGTCTCGCGCGACATCATGATCGTCGGGGCCGTGATCGTGTCGTGGCTGTTCAACAAGCCGGTGCCCATGAAGCCGCTGCTGGTTTCGAAGCTCAATACGGGGGCGCAGGTCGGGTTCGCGGCGTTGGTGCTGGCGGCGCTGGGATTTGGATTTGATTCCTCGCCCTATGATACCCTTCTGATGGTCGCCATTGCGGTCTTGACCCTGGTTTCCGTCTCTTTCTATCTCGTTGAGTGGGTGCGTCACATGAGCACCATCGATCCGAAATGAGATGGCACGGTGCGCGCAAGTTGGTGCTGGTGGTCCGGTGTAGAGTTTGTAGTGGAGTAGATGCGTGGCAGACCGCTCCCCCTCCCGTCAGCTCGCATTCGCGCTGCCGCACGCTGAAAGCTTTTCGCGGGACGACTTTCTGGAAGGTCACGCGAACGCGGCGGCGCTATCGCTGATTGAGAGCTGGCCGGAGTGGCCGAACAGGATCATGTTGCTGGCCGGGCCCGAAGGTTGCGGCAAAAGCCATCTCGCGACGATCTGGGCGGAGCAGGCGGGCGCGCGCTCCATAAGCGCGCGAAGCCTGACTGCGGCGACAGTACCAGCTGCTTTGGCGACAGGGGCGCTCGTCGTAGAGGACATTAATCCGCAAGCCTTCGACGAGCTTGCAATGTTTCACCTGATAAATCTCGCCCGTGAAGAGGCCGCGTTCGTGCTGATCACGGCGCGAGTCACTCCGGCCGCGATGGAGATCAGGTTGCGTGATCTCCGTTCGCGACTCCGCGCGGTGCCGGTCGTGACGTTGATGCCGCCTGACGATCAGCTATTCCGGGCGCTGATCGTGAAGTTCTCCGCGGACCGCCAAATGAACATCGACGAAGCGGTCGTCAATTATATCGCAACCCGGACCGAACGATCATTTGCTGCCGCTCGCCTCGCCGTCGAACAACTCGATACCGAATCGTTACGGCTTGGCAGACCTGTGACTCGCGCGCTCGCCGCCGAACTGCTGCGCAATCAGGACTGAAGCCATACGGCTCCGCATCCCTCCGGCTCACCCTTGACGTCACGACCTTCCGTAACATCAAATGTCATGGAAAGGTCATTGAGCTGGCCCATGGTTTGCAGCTGCGCCGCCGTGCCCGCACGACCAACGAGATACGGAACCGTCATATCAATGGATTCAGTTCAAACTATTGCTACCGAAGAAAAAAGGCGGGAGCCGCAACTGGACTCCGCAATCCGCACCAGCCCGGAACGGTTCATCAATCGGGAGCTGTCCTGGCTGCATTTCAATCGTCGCGTACTTGAAGAATCCGTCAATCCCGGCCACCCCGCGCTCGAACGCGTCCGCTTCCTGTCGATTTCCGCCAATAACCTTGACGAGTTCTTCATGGTTCGCGTTGCCGGTATCAAGGCGCAGGTCCGGGAAGGGATTACCGAGCGCAGCCCGGACGGGCTGCCGCCGTCGGAGCAACTTGTTCTCATCAACGAGACGGTCTCAAGGCTCGCGAGCGATCAACAGGCGATCTGGCAAGATCTCCGTAATGTGCTAACCGAAGTCGGGATCGTCCTGATCGATGGCAAGGACGTCACCAAAGCCGAGCGTAGCTGGATTGCGGATCACTTCCTGCACAATATTTTCCCCTTGCTGACGCCGCTCGCTATCGATCCGGCCCACCCCTTTCCATTCATTCCAAGTCTCGGCTTCACCATCGCGCTACAGCTCGCGCGCACCTCTGACGGTAAGCCGATGAATGCGTTGATCCGTATGCCGGGCAAGATCGACCGGTTTCTGAGGCTACCGCCGGCCAGCAAGGACGACCCCGTCAGATTGATCACGCTTGAAGGCGCCACCAGCCTGTTCATCAACCGACTGTTTCCAGGTTACACCGTCAAGGGACAGGGCGCGTTTCGCATCATCCGGGATTCCGAACTGGAGATCGAGGAGGAGGCGGAGGATCTGGTTCGCCTGTTCGAGACCGCATTGAAACGCCGCCGCCGCGGCTCCGTCATCCGGCTCGAGATCGAAGCCGCAATGCCGGCTGAGCTACGGGCATTCGTTCAGCGAGCGTTATCGGCGGCCGACGACGAAGTATTGTTGGTGGATGGCGTCCTGGCCATGAACGAGCTGTCGCAACTCACACGGCTCGATCGGTCAGACCTTGAATTCGTGCCGTACGTCCCGCGCCACCCGGAACGGGTGCGCGATCACGGCGGCGACGTGTTCGCTGCAATCCGGCAGAAAGACCTGATTGTTCATCATCCATATGAATCGTTTGACGTCGTCGTGCAGTTCTTGCAGCAGGCTGCGCGCGACCCTGACGTGGTCGCGATCAAGCAGACGCTCTACCGCACCTCCAACAACTCGCCGATCGTGCGGGCGCTGGTGGAGGCCGCGGAGGCTGGCAAGTCGGTCACGGCGCTCATTGAACTCAAAGCGCGTTTTGACGAAGAGGCCAACATCCGATGGGCGCGCGATCTCGAGCGCGCCGGCGCCCAAGTGGTTTACGGCTTCCTTGAGCTGAAGACGCACGCCAAGCTGTCGCTGGTTGTGCGCCGGGAAGGCGGCAGCCTCGCGACTTACGTCCACACCGGCACCGGCAACTATCACCCCGTGACCGCGCGCATTTACACCGACCTGTCTTATTTTACTTCGGATCCGATTATCGGCCGTGATGCGGCGCGCGTATTCAATTACATCACGGGCTACGCCGAGCCGAGCGATATCGAAAAAATGGCCGTATCGCCTCTGACATTGCGAAACCGGATTCTCGATCATATTCGAGGCGAAACCACGTTTGCCCGTAACGGCAAACCGGCCGCGATCTGGATGAAGATGAACGCGCTGGTCGATCCCGATATCATCGACGCCCTGTATGAAGCATCCCTGGCCGGCGTTTCTGTCGAGTTGATCGTGCGCGGCATATGCTGCCTTCGACCCGGAGTTTCCGGATTGTCGGAAAACATTCGCGTCAAATCAATCATCGGCAGGTTTCTTGAACACGGACGAATTTACTGCTTTGGGATGGGGCAACCGATGCCCGGCCCAAAGGCTGCTGTGTATATCTCGTCTGCGGACATGATGCCGCGCAACCTCGACCGCCGCGTCGAAGTACTATGCCCCTTGCAAAATGCGACGGTGCATCAGCAGGTTCTCGAGCAGATCATGGTCGCGAACCTGAAGGATACCGAACAGAGTTGGCAGTTGTTGCCGGATGGATCATCAACGCGTATGAAGGCCGCGAAGGGTGAGGAGCCCTTCAACCTGCATAACTATTTCATGACGAATCCGAGTCTGTCCGGCCGTGGAAAGTCGCTCAAGGAATCTTCGCCGCGCCGCCTCACGCGTCGCGCAGAGCGGCAGTCACCCGCATAGGAGGCCTGTGCGAGAATATCCGCGCCCAAGCAAGCCAGGCTCCAGCGTCGCTGTTATCGATATCGGCTCCAATTCCGTACGTCTCGTCGTCTATGAAGCGTTGCAGCGGAGCCTCGTTTCGATTTTCAACGAGAAAGCATCGTGCGGGCTCGGGCGCGAGGTGCAATCCACCGGGTTGCTCGCGCAGGATCCGATCAACAAGGCGCTGACCTCGCTGCGGCGTTTTCACGCCCTGTGCAGGGTCATGAAGGTCGGTCGCGTCTACGCCATCGCAACCGCCGCTTGCCGCGATGCCACGAATGGTCCTGATTTCATAGCCAAGGCTGAACGCATCTGCCGTGTGCCGATCGAAATCCTGTCGGGATCGCGGGAGGCTTATTTCGCAGCGCTGGGCGTGGTTTCCAGCGTCCACAAACCGAACGGGATCGTGGGGGATCTCGGTGGCGGTTCGTTGGAATTGACCGACGTGCGCGGTCATCGCATCGGTCGTGGAATAACGCTTCCGCTGGGCAGTCTCGCATTGCAGGATGCGTCGAAGAAATCGTTGAAGCGCGCAGACCGAATCGTAAAAGCCGCGCTTGCCGGCGCGGTGCCGCTAAAGACCGGACAGGGCCGTACCTTTTACGCGATCGGCGGGACGTGGCGAGCGTTAGCTCGCATTCACATCATCCAGAGCGGTTATCCACTTCGCGTCATGCACGGCTATTCCATTCCCGCAGCAGACGCGCTCGATTTCGTCCGGCGGCTGCGTCGTCTAGCGGCTTCCCAGACGCTGGCAGATATCGAGGCCGTTGCCGAGGCGCGCCAGCCGCTGCTGACTTATGCCGCTCTCGTCCTGGAACATATCATCCGGATTGCGAAGCCAAAAACCATCGTGTTCTCGACCTATGGTGTCCGCGAAGGTCTGCTTTATTCGATGCTGCCAGCCGCCGACCGCTCGCGGGATGGATTAATCTGCGCCGCGCAGTCGCTGAACGGCTTGCTCTCACGTTCCGCACGCCATGCCGAGGAACTGATCCAATGGACTGATCGACTGTTCCAGATTGCGAAACTTCATGAGACCGAAGACGATCGCCGGCTGCGTCACGCCGCTTGCCTGCTTTCCGATATCGGCTGGCGCATACATCCGGACTACCGCAGCGAGCAGACGCTCGATTCGATCATGCACGGCAATTTTGGCAGCATCGACCATCAAGGACGAGCGTTCGTCGCGCTGTCGGTATATTATCGCTATGCCGGGTTAAATGAGGTGAACGAACCATCCCCGGTGATATGCGAATTGGTAACTCCGCCTATGGATGAGAGAGCGCGCATTCTGGGCGCAGCCTTTCGCGTCGCGCATATGATTTCGGCGGCTCGGCCAGGTGTGTTGTCCGCCACCCATTTTAAAAGCAGCGGCCGCAAGCTGACGCTTGTGTTCGAGCACCGGCTGATCGATCTGGTCGCGGATCGTGTGGGCGGCCGGTTCAAACAGCTGGCGCGCCTTGTTGGCCGCTCGGGCTCGATCGTCCTCCGCTAGCCCGTTCGTGGGACACCGTCTGCGGCGTTTTCTCTGCGCATCGGCCATCCGCCTCGTAATACTATCGTGCTGGAACACTCATAAGGAGATGTCGCTGTGGGTGATGGCAATTCAGCCAGTCTAGCCGGAGTTCTCTCAGTCATCATTCTTGTCGTGGCGAATGGCTTTTTCGTCGCATCCGAATTTTCGCTGGTGGCCATGCGTCGCAGCCGCGTCGCGCAGCTGGTTGCTGCAGGACGTGTAAACGCCCGTGCGTTACAGAAGGCGGTCGAACACCTGGATTATAATCTCGCAGCATGCCAGCTCGGGATTACGCTGTCATCATTGGCCCTCGGTTGGATCGGGGAGCCCGCGTTGGCACACCTGATCGAGCCGCTGTTGATACTGCCATTCGGCACCGGAGCCGAAATCGGCGCTCACGCCATCGCTATTATCGTCGCCTTCGCGATCATTACGATTTTGCATATCGTGCTTGGCGAGCTCGCTCCCAAAAGCCTGGCCTTGCAGCGAACCGAGACCACTGCGTTGATTATCGTGCGTCCGCTCTCCCTGTTCGGGTTTTTGTTGAAGCCGGCAATCGTGTCATTGAACGGGCTCGGCAACGGTGTTTTGCGCTTGTTCGGCCTCAGCGCAGCCAGCGAAAAGGAATCGCTTCATTCGCCTGACGAGATCAGACTTCTCGTTGCAGAGACTGAACGAGCTGGCTTGCTTGCTCGAACCCAGCGGGAAGTCGTCGAGCGGGTCATCAGTCTCACGAGTCGCGATGTGAGCGACATCATGACGCCGCGGACGAGTGTGGTTTGGGCGGACGCAAATGACAACCGGGACGAAATTCTCAATGTGGTCCGTGACTGCCCCCATGAGCACGTCGTGATCGGGCAGGGGAGCATCGACGAGATCGTCGGCGTGCTGCGAAAACAGGACTTGCTCGATCAGGCGCTTGAAGGCGCTGAAGTTGATCCGCTCGTGGTTCTGCAACAACCACTAGTATTCGCGGAGTTCACGCCGATCCTGCAGGCTATCGAGCGTTTCAAGGCGCAACCCGTTCGCGTTGGCATTGTCGTTGATGAGTACGGCACATTGCAGGGAATTATTACTCGCACCGATCTTCTGGAGTCCATTGCGGGAGAATTGCCGGACGCCGGCGAGGAGGCGGACATACAGGAAGGCGACAACGGCCAGCTTATCATCAATGGAAAAATGCCGATTGACGAAGCGATGATGCACTTGAACATCGCTCGCAAGCCCGATGGAGACTTTCATACCGTGGCAGGCTGCGCGATTGAGCTGCTAGGTCGAATACCAGCTATCGGTGACGAGTTTACCTGGGAGGGATGGTTGTTCCGGATCATGGAAATGGACGGTCCGCGGATCAGCAAACTGGTAGCCCGGAGGTCGGTCCCGTGATGTGCGTTCTGAACTTGTCGTGCGAAACTCGAGGTGCGCTCTAAGTTCGCTCCACAAGCAACACCCGGCCCTTTTCGATCGCCAGAGCCAGCCTGCCGTGCTTTAGCGCGAGGGCGGTCTCGCCGAACAGTTCGCGCCGCCAGCCGTGCAGCGCACCGACATCGGCCTCGTCATCGGCTGCGATCCGTTCCAGGTCGTCCACGGTCGCGATCACCTTGCTCGCAACGGCATGGCGCTCGGACGTCATGCGCAGGAGAACCTTGAGAAGCTCCACCGTAGCAGCGCCGTTCGAATTGTTGCGCGGTTTCTCGATCTTCGGCAGCGCGTGCGGGTCTCGTGCGAGCCCGCGCTGGACGGCCGCGACGATAGCGACGCCCCACTGGGATTTTTCAAAACCTTTTGGCAGCGAGCGCAGCGTCGCCAGCCGCTCCGGGCTGGCGGGAGCGTGGGTCGCGATATCACCGACGGCGTCGTCTTTCAGCACCCGCGACCGCGGAATGTTCCGACTCTGGGCTTCCTGTTCGCGCCATGCTGCCACTTCCATCAAAATGGCGAGGTCCTTCGGCTTGCGAACGCGGGTCTTCAATCGCTCCCATGCACGTTCGGGGTGGAAGTCATAGGTTTTTGGCGAAGTCAAAACCTCCATCTCCTCGCTGACCCAATCACTGCGGCCACGCTTCTTGAGATCGGCATCGAGAGCGGCAAAGACGTCGCGGAGATGGGTGACGTCCGCTACAGCGTATTCGAGTTGTTCCGCCGTCAGGGGCCGGCGCGACCAGTCGGTGAATCGATGGGTCTTGTCCGGACGATGCCCCGTGACGCGTTCGACCAGCGCGTCATAGGCGATGGAATCGCCGTATCCGAGCACCATGGCAGCTACCTGTGTGTCGAAGACGGGATGGGGAATGATGCCGGCCTGGTGCCAGATAATTTCGATGTCCTGCCGTGCGGCGTGGAAGACCTTCAGGACGCTTTCGTTCGACATCAACGTGAAAAAAGGCTTCAGGTCGATTCCCGTTGCTAGAGTGTCGATCGCAACGGCCTCGTCGGAGCTCGCCAGCTGAATAACGCAGAGCAGGGGATAATAGGTGGTCTCGCGGAGGAATTCCGTATCGACGGTGATAACCGGGTACTTGGCGAAGCGAGCGCAGACGGAGGTCAGTTCCGCAGTGGTCGTAATCAGGTCCATGAACGCTCCATAGCCCGTCTCTTTGCCCTTGTCGCCCCGCTTTCCGCGCGCACTGCGTTTGGTTTTGCAGACTTCTGCGGTCAAAAAATGCTTTTAGTAAAGTGAATTTGACATTCGCAAGCCACTTGAACGTGCGCCCTGACGCGAACGTCAAACTCAAAAACTCCCCTAACATCTTATGTTTGCTAACGGTCTTTCGATTCTAACGTTCGCAAGAAGCCGCGTCCAAAAAAGGGGGGCGAATGTTAGAATCGGACCACTAGCCGCTCTTTCAGGTTCCGCCATCCGGTTGCCGCGCTCCTTCCGCTCGGGTAAACCCCTGACGCTCAACCGTTCGGCCCGGTCCGGCCTCCGATTCCGCCTCTGAAGCATTCCTGCAGGATTTCCATGCATCGCTATCGGTCCCATACCTGCGGCGCGCTCCGCGACAGCCACATCGACCAGACGGTCCGCCTGTCCGGCTGGTGCCATCGCATTCGCGACCACGGCGGGGTGCTGTTCATCGACCTGCGCGATCATTACGGGCTGACCCAGTGCGTAGCCGATCCGGACTCGCCGGCTTTCGCCGACGCTGAAAAGCTACGCTCCGAATGGGTGGTCCGGATCGACGGCAAGGCGCGCCGCCGTCCGGCAGGCACCGAAAATCCGGAACTGCCGACCGGTAGCGTTGAAATCTATATTACGGAAATCGAGGTGCTCGGCCCTGCCGCCGAATTGCCGCTGCCGGTATTCGGCGAGCAGGAATACCCCGAAGACATAAGGCTTAAGTACCGTTTTCTCGACCTTCGTCGCGAGAAGCTGCATCAGAACATCATGACCCGCGGCGCCATCGTCGATTCGATGCGCAGGCGCATGAAGGAACAGGGTTTCTTCGAGTTCCAGACCCCGATCCTGACGGCCTCCTCGCCGGAAGGCGCACGCGACTTCCTGGTGCCGAGCCGCATTCATCCTGGCAAGTTCTACGCGCTGCCGCAGGCGCCGCAGCAGTACAAGCAGCTTTTGATGATGTCCGGCTTCGACCGCTACTTCCAGATCGCGCCGTGCTTCCGAGACGAAG
Source organism: Nitrobacter vulgaris (assembly GCF_031453995.1). Classification (NCBI taxonomy): domain Bacteria; kingdom Pseudomonadati; phylum Pseudomonadota; class Alphaproteobacteria; order Hyphomicrobiales; family Nitrobacteraceae; genus Nitrobacter; species Nitrobacter vulgaris. Next base: position 218,268 of record NZ_JAVDPZ010000002.1, read on the forward strand.
ACCCGCGCGCCGACCGCCTGCCGGGCGAGTTCTACCAGCTCGATCTTGAAATGAGCTTCATCGAGCAAGACGATGTTTTTGCTGCGGTTGAGCCGGTTGTCACCGGCGTGTTCGAGGAATTCGCCAAGGGCAAGCCGGTAACAAAGAACTGGCCGCGGATTCCGTTTGCTGAAAGCCTACGCAAGTACGGCACCGACAAGCCCGATCTGCGCAATCCGCTGGAAATGCAGGACGTATCCGAGCATTTCCGCGGCTCGGGCTTCAAGGTGTTCGCTCGGATGCTGGAGGATTCGAAGAACCAGGTCTGGGCGATTCCGGGGCCGGGCGGCGGCAGCCGGGCGTTCTGCGACCGCATGAATTCGTGGGCGCAGGGCGAGGGTCAGCCGGGCCTCGGCTACATCATGTGGCGCGAGGCAACCGGAAATCTCGGCGAAGGCAAGTTGGACGACAGTTTGGTTTTAAGCGCGGGATCACCGGAAATCGTGGGCGCAGGTCCGCTCGCCAACAATATCGGTCCTGAGCGCACCGAGGCGATCCGCGCCCAGCTCGGCCTCAAGGCTGGCGATGCGGCCTTCTTCGTTGCTGGCGATCCGGCAAAATTCTGGAAGTTCGCAGGGCTCGCGCGCACCAAACTCGGCGAGGAACTGAACTTGATCGACAAGGACAGGTTCGAGCTGGCCTGGATCGTCGACTTCCCGATGTATGAGTACAACGAAGAAGATAAAAAGGTCGACTTCTCGCACAATCCATTCTCGATGCCGCAGGGCGGGCTCGACGCGCTCAACACCCAGGACCCGCTGACGATCAAGGCGTTCCAGTACGACATCGCCTGCAACGGCTACGAGATCGCCTCCGGCGGCATTCGTAATCACAGGCCGGAAGCGATGGTGAAGGCGTTCGAGATCGCCGGTTATGGTGAGACCGAGGTCGTCGAGCGCTTCGGCGGCATGTACCGCGCGTTTCAATATGGCGCACCGCCGCATGGCGGCATGGCGGCCGGCGTCGACCGCATCGTCATGCTGCTCTGCGGCACCACCAACCTGCGCGAAATCTCCCTGTTTCCGATGAACCAGCAGGCCGAGGATCTGCTGATGAGCGCGCCATCAGACGTCGCTCCGAAGCAGTTGCGCGAGCTTCATATCCGGCTCAATCTGCCAAAAGACTAGCGGTTCGATTCTAGCTTCGGCATCTCTTTTCCGCAGGCATCTCTGCGAGAGTAGCATCGAGCAATCGCAGGCAAATTGCTGACGAAGCTTGGATTTTGACATTCGTGTTTGGGACTGGCAGCCGGTAGCGCGCTATTGTCAGATCCGCTCCGCCAACCGGCCGACCGAAGCTTCCGGGGAGCGTTTACCGTGTCGTATTCAGAAGATCTCCGCTCCGCCGCGCTGTCGTTCCACCGCAACCCGCGTCCCGGCAAGCTCGAAATTCAGCCAACAAAACCGCTCGCCAACCAGCGCGACCTCGCGCTTGCCTATTCACCGGGCGTTGCGGCAGCCTGCGAGGAGATCGTCGCCGATCCCGCGGAAGCCGCAACGCTGACCGGCCGGGCCAATCTGGTCGCCGTGGTATCGAACGGCACAGCCGTGCTCGGTCTTGGTAATATTGGGCCGCTCGCCTCCAAGCCCGTCATGGAAGGCAAGGCGGTCCTGTTCAAGAAGTTTGCCGGCATCGACGTGTTCGATATCGAGATCGCTGCCGATACCATCGAGCGCGTGGTGGAGACGGTCGCGGCGCTGGAGCCGACCTTCGGCGGAATCAACCTTGAGGACATCAAGGGGCCCGAGTGCTTCGAAATCGAGGAGCGGCTGAAGGCCCGGATGAAGATTCCGGTCTTTCATGACGACCAGCACGGCACCGCGATCATCGTCGCTGCCGCCATCACCAACGCGCTGTTGCTGAATGGCAAGGCGCTCGAAGAGGTCAAGATCGTCGCGTCAGGCGCGGGGGCGGCCGCTATCGCCTGTCTCAATCTGCTGGTGTCGATGGGCGCGCAGCGCAAAAACATCTGGGTTTGCGATATCGACGGCGTTGTTTACGACGGCCGCAATACCCGAATGGACAAGTGGAAAGCGGTTTATTCGCAGAAGACCGACAAGCGCAAGCTGGCGGAAGCGATTGCGGGCGCGGATGTGTTTCTGGGCGTCTCGGCCGGCGGCGTGTTGACGCCGGAGATGGTCGCGCAGATGGCGGATAAGCCGCTGGTGCTGGCGCTCGCCAATCCTGTTCCGGAAATCATGCCGGACGAGGCGCGCAAGGCGCGGCCGGATGCCATGATCTGCACTGGACGTTCCGACTTTCCTAATCAGGTGAACAACGTCCTGTGTTTTCCCTTTATCTTCCGTGGCGCTCTCGACGTCGGCGCCACCGCGATCAACGAGGATATGAAGCTGGCCGCTGTCGATGCCATCGCCCGGCTAGCCCGCGAACCGCCGTCCGACGCCGCTATCCGATTTGACAGCGAAACTCATGGTTTCGGACCGGGCTCTTTGATTCCCAGTCCATTCGACCCCCGCCTGATCCTGCGCATCGCGCCCGCCGTCGCGAGGGCCGCCATGGCTTCGGGAGTTGCGACGCGGCCGATCACGAATTTCGACGAGTACCACGCGCGGCTTGAACGCTTTGCCTTCCGGTCCGGCCTCGTCATGAAACCAGTATTTGCGAAGGCAAAGAAGCAGCCGTTTCGGGTGATCTACGCCGAGGGAGAGGATCTGCGTGTGCTGCGAGCCACTCAAGAGGTGCTTGAGGAGCAACTGGCCCGCCCGATCCTGGTCGGTCGCCCGTCCGTGGTGGAGACGCGCCTCAGGCGTCTCGGTCTCGCGATCAAGGCGGGCAGGGATTTCGATCTGATCAACCCCGAGGACGATCCCCGCTACCGAGCATATGTGCAGTCCTACATCGATGTCGCCGGCCGGCACGGCGCGACGCCGGACGTCGCACGGACGACGATCCGCACCAATGCGACCGTAATAGCGGCGCTCGCGGTGGTGCGAGGCGAAGCCGATGCGATGCTGTGCGGCGTTGAAGGCAGCTATATGCGGCACCTCCGGCACATTCGGGAGATCATCGGGTATCTGCCCGGGGCGAGCGACTTCGCCGCGCTATCGCTGATGATCACCGGCAAGGGCGCCTATTTCATCGCGGATACGCAGGTGCGCCCAAACCCGTCCGCTGACGAACTCGCGGACATCGCATCCCAGGCTGCCGTCCATGTGCAGCGCTTCAACATCACGCCGAAGATCGCTTTCGTGTCGCATTCCGATTTCGGCAGCTACGATACGGAATCCTCGCGCAAGGCGCGTCGAGCGACCGAACTGTTCATCGCCCGTCATCCCGATATCGAGGCTGACGGTGAAATGCAGGGCGATACCGCCTTGTCGGAGTCCGCACGACAACTGATCTTGCCGCATTCTCGGTTAACCGGCGTCGCCAACGTTCTAATTCTGCCCAACCTCGATGCAGCGAACGCCGCCTATCAGATGATCAAGGTGCTCGGCAGCGGCCTGCTTGTCGGGCCCATCCTGATCGGTCCCGCGCATCCCGCCCACATTTTGACGCCGTCAGTGACGGCGCGCGGGATCCTCAACATGACGGCCATTGCGGTGGTCGAGGCGCAGGAGCGCGCGATCCGCTCTTAGAGCCTGTTTGGAAAATCAGGGATGAGCGTTTCTGCGGATGAGGACACCGGCCATGGCGACATGGATCATGGCGGTTGAGACATCGATGCGACGTTCGTAATCGCGCACGAGCCTGCGCCAGCGGATCATCCAGCCGAA